>JBOFFD010001106.1:0-1905 GCA_051648425.1 Planctomycetia bacterium | reverse complement strand
CTTCATAAAGGGACCGGCAAGCCGATGACGGCCGACCGTAGAAGCGATCGTTTCCAAGGTGGCGAGCAATGAGCTAACATGGGATGCGGGTGATGCGCGTCGAAGTGAGTCCGAACCTGATTCAATGGGCCGTCGACCGAGTCGGCGACCGCGGCGAACTCCTGCGCGAAAAATTCCCGAAGCTCGACGAATGGCGACGCGGCGAAGCACAGCCCACCTTTAAACAACTTGAGAATTTCGCCAAGGCGGCGCATGTACCGTTCGGCTACTTGTTCCTGCCGGAGCCGCCGGAAGAGAAGCTGCCGGTGCCCGATCTGCGCACGCTCGAAAGCAAAGGCGTCACACGACCCAGCCCTGATCTTCTCGACACGATTTACGCGATGCAGCACCGTCAAGCATGGCTTCGCGAAGATCGAATCGAATGCGGAGTGGAACCGCTGAACTTCGTGGGTTCCGCCAAGCTGAGCGACCGGCCTGCGGAGGTCGCCCGAACGATGCGCCATACGATCGGCTTGACGAACGGCTGGGCCGCGCGAGTGAGGACGTGGCAGGAAGCCGTGGGTACGTTAAGACAGTGCGTCGAAGAGATCGGCGTCATGGTCGTAGTCAACGGCGTCGTCGGGAACAATACGCATCGTAAGTTGGAGGTCGACGAGTTCCGCGGGTTCGCGCTGTCCGACGTTTACGCTCCGCTCGTCTTCGTCAACGGCGGCGACGCCAAATCGGCTCAGATGTTCACTTTGGCCCACGAGTTGGCGCACGTCTGGCTCGGCGAGAGCGCGCTAACCAACGCGGGTCTTAGAGAAAGATCGTCGCATAAGATCGAAGCCTGGTGCGACGGCGCGGCGGCGGAGTTTCTGGTTCCGGCGGACGAATTGAAGGAACTCTGGGAAACCGTCGGCCGCGGCGAACAGCCGTTTCACGCGGCGGCCAGAGCGTTCAAGGTCAGCCCCGTCGTCGCGGGGCGCCGGGCGATGGATTTGGGTCTCGTGACTCAAGGAGTGTTCTTCACGTTCCATCAAGCCTACACCGAGGTGGAACGTCGGCCTCCATCGCCTTCCAGCGGCGGCGATTTTTACAACACGCAGAACACGAGGATCGGAAAAACCTTCGCGATTCGAGTCTTTCACGCGGCGAAAGCAGGACGACTTTCGTTCAAGGAGGCCTACGCTCTCACCGGATTGCATGGGGGTGCGTTTCAAGAATACGCCCGGCGGTTGGGGGTCGCCCTCCCGTGAGCGAAAACCGCCTTTACCTTCTTGATTCAAACGTATTCATCACGGCGAAGAACTCTTACTACGCCTTCTCCATCTGTCCAGGTTTCTGGGACAGCCTGTTACACTTCCACGTCAATGAAGGATCGGTCTACAGCATCGACAAGGTGCAGCAGGAATTGCTCGCCGGCAGGCCGGAGGAAGACCTGGTGCAGTGGGTTAAGAGCGACCTGCCGGACGGGTTCTTTCTTAACACTGGCCGCATAGACGTGATGAAAGCCTATTCGGAAATCATCGACTGGGCCAATCAAAACAAGCAGTACATTCCAGCCGCAAGGTCGACATTCGCGGACGAAGCGGACGGTTGGCTTGCGGCGTACGCGAGAGTGCACGGGCATGTCGTCGTAACCAATGAACAGCCGCAGCCCGAATCAAAACGACGGATACTGCTGCCGGACGTCTGCGCGCGGTTTCAAATACCTTACCGCAATACTTTTGAAATGCTCAAAGAATTAGGCGCCCGCTACGAATGGTCGAAACCTTAAAGAAGACGCCCGCCCGTCACCTGCCCTTCTTCTGCAAGGACCAGCCGTAGACGTCTTCGTAGCGGCGGGCGGAGTCGGCCCAGCGGAAGCGGGTTTGCATCGCCTTTTTCCGCATCATCCCCAGGTGGTGCTTACGGTCGTTGTAG
>JBOFFD010001105.1:0-3587 GCA_051648425.1 Planctomycetia bacterium | reverse complement strand
CGCGCCGGGCGTCGCGCCAAGCGGTTTCGGCCGTCGCCGCCGTCGCTTCATCGTCGTCTTGAAGGGCGACGTACCGATCCGGCGTGAAATACTTCACGACAGAATCCGCGGATACCGCTTGCCGTCGGTCGGGCCGTCGGAATCGGGGCCGTCGTCTTCGGGGCCGTCGGAATCGTCGTCGTCGAAGTCGTCGTCCTCCAACGAATCGTCGTCCCCTTCGGCCAGGGCTTCTTCGTCGAAATCGTCGTCGTCCAGGTCTTCGTCGTCGAACTCGTCGGAACCGGCGGCGGCGGCCTCTTCCTCTTCGAGCAGGGCGAGCAGCTCCGCGTCGTCGAGGTCCTCCTCGAGCGCGGCCAGATCGTCTTCGTCCTCTGCGACGTCGATCGGCCGGGGGGCGGCGCGGCTGGGCAGGCTTGGCGGCGGCGTCAAAGCGACGGCGTCAACCGCGTCGGTCGCAGCGGCCGTCGGTTCGCCGGGGCGCCGCCACTCGATCTGCTCGGCGTCTGCCCAGAGGTGCTCGAGCTGGTAGTAGGCGCGCTTCTCCGGGTCGAACACGTGCAGCACGACGTCGCCGTAGTCGACGACCACCCAGTTGCCGGGGTCGTAGCCGTCGACGCCCAGACGGCGGTCGCCTTGGGCGTCGAGATGCTCTTGCATCGCGTCGGCGATGGCGATGATGGGGCGCCGGCTGCTGCCGGTGGCGACCACCATGTAGTCGACCCAGTCGACCAAGCCCTTGAGCTTGAGGACCAAGACGTCGCGGCCGCGCAGGTCGGCGGCGATGCGGGCGGTTTCGATGGCCCGCGTGCGGGCGTCGGCCAGACCTTGGACGGGCGTTTCGATGGATGCGTCGATGGTTGCCGTGGCGGTACCCTCCTTCAATGTCACCTCCGTGGACGAGCCGCCTCGGCGGGCCGTTCGTCCTGACGTGTATGGTATCAATCCTAGCTCCAATCCGACGCTGGAAAATCGAGGGCCGCCGACGGCCGGGCCGACCGGCGGAGACGACGGCGTTCGTTCGCACGGATTTTGTCGTTCGCTCCCCGATGCCTTCCGCGACAAGCTCCGGGCGCAGCCGGTTCACGCCGCCGACGAATCGCCGCCGTGCGCCGCGTCGACGAGTCGAGGGCGCCGAAGTTGCCGATTCGTCCCGAGAACGCGAAAAACCCCATTCTCGGTAAACGCGCGATTTCATCTTTCCCGCCGATTCGACCGATACTTCCCAAAGAACGGAAAATCGCAACGGGGCGGGCGGTAGGCGCCGTCTCACGGAAGAACCCACGGAGGGGAGGCGGAAGCCATGACGACGCGACGGACGAACGAATCGACGACGACGGCGGTTCGAGGTTGGAAGCGGTTCGGCGCCGTTGCTTGGACGCTGGCGGCCGCAGCACTGTTCTCGGCGGCCGGTTGCACCAGCGGCGGCTCGGGCGGCTCGCTCTTGGCGCCGGCCGGTTCCCACCGGAACAGTCTTTCGCCGACGGCGGAAGACTTCCGCAAGCTCGCCCCGATTCCGCAAACCATGGCCCGCGAGCTGGAAAAACAGCTTCAGCCGGCGCACGTCGTCGCGGTGGGCGACACGCTGGAAGTAACGGTCTTCCCTGACCTGGACGATGAAACCGCCGCCGACCAAGGCGTGGCGGGCGACCATCCGGTGCAGACCGACGGCACGATTCCCCTTGGTACGTTCGGCAGCGTGGCGGCGGCCGGCCAGACCACCGACCAGTTGCAAGAGTACCTAGCCAAGCTGGTGTTCGAGAAGAGCAAGAAGAAGGGGAAGGTCGCGGTCCGCCTTTCGACCAACGGCAGCCGATTCTACTACGTGCTGGGAGCCGTCACCCGGCCGGGCGCGTATCCGCTGACGGGCGACGAAACGGTGCTCGACGGCATTCTTCAGGCCGGCGGCCTCGACTTGGCGGCTTCGGAGCATCGTATCATCGTGTCGCGGCCCAGCCACCCGTGCGACTGCCGCACCGTGTTGCCGGTCTGCTACCAAGACATCACCCAGCTCGGCGACGTCTCGACCAACTACCAACTGCTGCCCGGCGACCGGATTTTCGTCGCCCGCCACAACTTCTGGGAAGGCCTGTTCCCCGGCTTGGTCAAGCGGTGCCCGCCGTGCAGCAACGTCCACTCGCTCTGCCCGATCGACCCGTTGCGGTGCGGCGGCGCCTCGTGCTGCCCGACCGGCTGCTCGACGGTCGTCACCCCGTACGCCCCCGGCTACGCACCGACGGTCGCCGCGCCGGGCGTGTTGTCGCCGCCGACCGCGCCCGCCGCGCGGGACGGCGCCGGCATGGCCCCCGGCCCGTTGCCGTCGACCCTCACCGAAACTGCGGTGCTGGACGACGCGGCGACGGAAATCAAGTAACGCCGGTCGACGGCGTCCGTTCGTTCGAGCCGGGGCGGCCAACCGCCCCGGCTTGCGTTTTTTCCGGTGACAGGCGGCGATTCGCTTTACGAAAACTGCCTTGAAAATACGCCGGCGGCTCAGACCGGCCGGCTTGAATACCGTCGAGTCGAAGGAAGGTATTGTCTATCGCAAAGGCGCATGAACAATAGGCTCGGCCGTGGAGGTCGTCGGACGACCGATGGCCGGCAATCCCGTAACCGCAAGCTCATTTCCTCCGTTTGGAGTCTTACGCCAATGACGGTTGTCCTTCGGATCGAGGCCAGCGCGCGGGCCACTAGGTCGCTCACCCGGCGGATGACGCAGCTCTTCCTAGACGAATGGCGCCGCCGCCTGCCCGACGTGGAAGTGATTAACCGCGACGTCGGGCTTCACCCGCCGCCGTTCGTCACCGAGACTTGGATCGCGGCGTGCTTCACCCCGCCGGCCGACCGAACCGACGAGATGCGGGCCGCCCTCGCCCCGTCCGACGAACTGATCGCCGAGTTGCGCCGAGCCGACGTACTGCTCATCGGCAGCCCGATGTACAACTACGGCATGCCCGCCGCACTCAAAGCGTGGTTCGACCAAGTCTGCCGGGTGGATGAGACTTTCACCTTCGACCTGGCCCGTGGGGACGACCCGATCGAACCGATTTTTTCCGGAAAGACGATGGTCGTCCTGTCGTCCCGAGGGGAGTTCGGATTTCAGCCGGGCGGGATGCGCGAGCGGCTGAACCATCTCGACCCCCACCTCCGCACCTGCGGCCGCTTCCTGGGATTCGCGGAGGACCACCTGGTAGCCACGGAATATCAAGAGTTCAGGGACGACCGGCACGAGGAATCCGTGGCCCGCGGCAATGCCGAGATCGTCGAGCTGGTCGCCCGTCTGACGGATTCCGCGGCGCGTGGCGACGCCGTTCGTTCTTAGACCGCCGAACCAGATGGCGTGTCGTCAAGCGATGACTTTTTAGCCCTCTGGCCGGGTCGAACGGCGTGCGGCTTTTGGGGGTGCCGTCGGCCGTGATCCGCATGGCGGCAACTGAGTCACATATTGACTTTTGCGCCGAAGAATCCAACGAGCGTTGGGACGCAGGGGGCGAACGTAGGGCGTGGCCGCTGGCCCGCCCCGGAGGGGCGATGGGTGGAACATCCGCGAATCTGCGCAAGGAATCGCCCCGAGCGTACTTCCGGTGCGG
>JBOFFD010001104.1:0-7898 GCA_051648425.1 Planctomycetia bacterium | reverse complement strand
ACCGCTGCCGCCGCCGGTCGACGCCGTTCCGCCCACTGCCGGCGGCGTACAGGCGCCGACCGTGACGACGGCGACGCCGAACACCGCCACCGTTTCGGTGACCTATTCCGACGACGACGCCGGCGTCGACCCCGCGAGCTTCGGCGTCGACGACCTGACGGTTTCCAACGGCGCCACGGTCACCGCGTTCACGGTTTCCGGGAACGTCGTCACCTACACCGTTACGGCGCCGGCGGCGACTTGGCTGGCCAGTCCGCAGGGCGCGTACACGATTTCGCTGGTCGCCGGATCGGTCGTCGACTTGGCGGGGAATGGGATCGCGGGCGCCGCGTCGCTCGGCTCGTTTACGGTCGCGGTGCCGACGCCGCCGCCGCCGGCTCCGGTCGAGAACTTGGCTCCGGTGTTGACGGCGACCCGACCGGTGGTGCTGACGAACGTGGCGAAGCCGACCGGCCTGGTCGTTTCGCAACTGTTGCGCGGCCGCGTCTCCGACGGACGGGTTGTCCAGCGCGGCGTGGCGATCACGCAGTTGCGGACCGCCGGCAAAGGCCGGTGGCAGTATTCTTTGAACCGCGGCCGAACGTGGATCACCGTGTCGACCAGTTCCGTGCGCGTCAACCGCGCACTTTTGCTGCGCGACACCGACCGGCTGCGGTTCGTGGCGGGCGGCGGCGCCGGCCGGTTGCAGATGCAGTATCGGGCGTGGGACCAAACGGCGGGTCGCGCCGGCGCCCGCGGCAACACAGCGGTCAACGGCGGCGCCTCGGCGTTCAGCACCGGCGTCGGTCGGGCGCAGGGAACCTTCCGCGCCCCGGCGGCGACGGCCGCGGGCGTCGGACTGGCGGCGGCGCTGGAAGCCCGCGAAACCAGGGCTTTGGCGGCGGCCGCCGTCGACGCCCTGTTCAGCATCGACGACTGACCGTCGGCCGCAGCGCGGTTTCGGTTACGCCGGCGCCTTCGCGCCGACCGCGCCAGACCGCGCCACCCGGTCTAACACCGTGAGGTATTTTCGGGCGAGTTGGCTTCGGCAGAAATACGCTTCGACGTACCGCCGGCCGGCCGTCCCGCAGGCGGCGCGGCGCGGCGCGTCGGCGGCCAGGGCCGTCAGGCCGTCGACCAGCGCGTCGACGTTTTCCGGCTCGACGAACAAGCCGGCCCCCGCTCGTTCCACTTCCGCCCGCGCGTCGCCGTCGACCGACAGCAGAATCGCCCGTTCCATCCCCATGATCTCAAAAAGTTTCGACGGCAGCACGTCGCGGAATAAGTCGACCTTCCGCAACGGCACGAGGCAGACGTCGGCGGCGGCGTACAGGCCGACGACCGCGTCCTTCCCCTGTTGCGGCAGGAACGTCACGTTCGCCAAGCCCCGTTCGCGCGCCTGCCGTTCCAGGTTCGCCTTCTCGGCCCCGTCGCCGACGAACACGAACCGCAGCCGTCGGCCGTCGACGACGGCGTCGCGCAGCCGGTGCGCCGCCTCCAGCACGAAATCGAGGCCGTGAGCCATGCCGTGCGTGCCGAGGTATAAGGCGACGGTTTCCCCGCTCCAGCCGTGGGCCGACCGCACCGCCTCGCGTTCCGCTTCGTCGAACCGGAACTGGTTTAGGTCGACGCCGTTGGTGACGACGGCGAACTTGGCGGGGTCGACGGCGTAGTCTTGCAGAATACGCCGACGGTAGCCGTCGCCGACGGTGACGACGCCGTCGGCGGCGCGGTACAGGAAGGCCGCCAGCCCTTTGAGGCGCTTCACCAGGAAGCCTTCCTTCATGGCGCCGACGGTGACAATGCTTTCCGGCCAGAGGTCGCGCACCTCGAAGACCCACGGCACGCCCATTAGCCGAGCCAGGCACCAGCCGGCGACCGCCGTGAACAGCTGCGGCGACGTGGCGACGACGACGTCCGGCCGGCCGACGCGGAACAGGCCGACGAAAACCGCCGACAGCATGAACGAAACGTAGCTCAGCGTCCGCCAGAGGAAGCCGGCGTTCCGGGCGGCGTAGACGTACGTCCGAACCACCGTCACCGTCGGCTCGACGGGGTCGGTCTCGCGGCGCGTGAGGGTCCACCGGTCTTCAGGCCGTTTCACGCCGTGCGGGTGGTGGGGGAAGGCGGTCAGCACGGTGACGTCGTGCCCGCGCTTGGCCCACTCGCGCGACAGCTCCGAAACCCGGGCCGACGGCGCCCCGATTTCCGGCGGATAGTATTGGCTGACGTAGAGGATCTTCATCGGTCGCGTCCTTGCTGTCGACTAGGGGAAGATCGGTCGTCGAGACGGGAAATCGAAAACGTAGGGCGGACCTCCCGGTCCACCCGAATCGGAGCGTCGGGACGAAGCTCCTTTCCGATCGATCGAAGAGGAGTCCCGATCCAACGCTCCTCCGTGGCGGACCGGAGATCCGCCCTACAATTGGCTTCCCGTCCCAACGAGGGAGAAGGTTTTTCGCCCGTCGGCCGACTGCCAGCCGAGCGTCAGTACGCCGTCGGCGAAGGTCGACGTCGGCGCCGCGCCGGCATCGCCGGGTGACAATACCCAGACACTGAACGGCGTCGGCCCGACGCCGCTCCACGCCAGGCCGACGGCCGGCGTGCGATCGCCGAAGCGCTCCGCGAGGCGGACGTCGAAGCGGCGCAGCGTTCCGTCGCCGACGGCTTCCCAGCGGACGACCGCTTCGGAGTCGTCGACGGCGACCAAGGCGCGGGCGTCCAGCGAGCGCAGCGACCAGTTCGGATGAAGGCGGACGCGGTCGGTCCAGCGGTGAAGGTTTCCATCGGTCGCGCGGCCGAGCTGCACGCTGAACCACGGCCCCCAGGCCAACGCGGGGTCGCGCGCGACGAACCACAGCCGCAGCGTTTCCGGGACGCCGGCGGCGCGGTAGCCATCGTGGACCGCCCAGGCGTACACGCCAGTATCCGCTACGCCGTCGCCGCGGCGCAAGACCCGGCCGCGGCGGCCGAGCCGGAACGAGCCGTAGGCGTCGGCGCATTCCCGGCCGTCGATCTGCAACAGGTTGTGGGCCGCCGTTCGGCGCCAGCCGTGGCGTTCCCGGCCGGCGTAACAGCCGACCCCCGCGTCGACGAACAACCGCCGTCCGAAGACGCTCGCCTCGAACCCGCAAAGGTCGGCGTGGGCGTGCGCCGGCAGGTGGTCGGGGCCGACCGCGCCGGCGTCGAAGATCAGTTTGTTTTGGCCGTCCCCTTGAACCCAATAGTCGCCGACCCAACCCGTGACCGTGGACGGCGGACGCGGCGCGTCGTGGTCGAGCACCGAGTCGCCGAAGAGCGGGATGCCGCCGTCGGGATGCCGAATCGCGGCAAGGAAGGCGGTCATGCGCTCGGCGACCGACCGCCAGCGCGCCGCCGTCGGTGCGTCGACCGTGTGCATCCAGTCGGCGGCTTCCTCCAACCCGCGGGCGAGGTCCGCCTGGTACATCGGCGACCGCTCGAAATGCTCGCCGCTCGGCAACACCTGCTCGGCGACGCACCGATCGAGAAGCTCAACGCCGGCCCGACGCCAACGGTCGGCCGTCGGCCCAGCGAAGTAACAACCGGCGATCGCCAGCGCGCGGGCGTCGTCCCACAGGTGGTTGCCGCCGAGGTCGTATTCCAGATTGGCGTGCAGCCAGTAGGCCTGTTCAGCGAGCGACCGGCGCAGTTCGATTGCCAACGGTTCGGGAGGCCGACGGCGCAGCAGGTTCGCCCAAATCGGAATCCGTCGCGCGATGACATAGGGATGCCACGCATCGCCGCGGCGGTTTTCTGCGGGATGCGCCCGCAGCCAGCCGGCGAGCGATTCCCAGACCAGCCCCCGGGCGTCGTCGTCCGTTGGGGTCGACGGATCGGCGACCAGTTCCGCTAGGAACTCGTGGTAGTGAAGCTGAAAGCGCCACAGCCGCGGGACGGCGTCGTCGTCGGCGGCCCGCCAGTCGAGCGGCCGACCGAGATACCGGCGGTCATGAAGCAGTTCGACTTGTCCCGCCGCCAGGTCATCGGCCGAATTGACAGTGGGATGACAGGAGAACGCCGGCTGGGGTGGGGGGGCGTCGCCGAAGTCGCGCGGTGGTGGTGCGACGCCGAGCATCGGCACGGGCCGAAGGCGTCGCAGGCGCGGCCGGACCGCGATGTACCACAGCCGACGGGCCAACTGCGCCGGCCGATGCCAGCGCGCGACGGCCCACCACCGTTCAGCGGCGCGAAAGACCCGCGCCAGCGCGACCGAATGGGTAGACCGACGGCGGGGAATGCGGTCGCGAACGTCGGCGGTGACGGCCGGCGTCGCGGTGGTCGGGGGAGTCAATCGACCTCCAGGGGCAAGTCGAGACGCAGCGACTGGACGGCGCGGAGGGTGGCCGCCGTCGTCGCCAACAGTTCGCGGTAGGGGATCGGCGGGACGCCGCTGCGGACGGCCGACTTGAACGCGGCGACCTCCTCGGCGAAGCCTTTTTGCTGCGTCCACCACGCTTTTTTCACGACCCGTCGGCCGCCGCGATGGACCGTCAGCGAGCGGAAATCGTCGAGCACGGCCGTGACGCCGCCGCCGAACATTTCGACCCGTTCCTTGCCGGCGGCGCGGTCGCCGCCCGAGGCGTAGATCACCGTCGAGACGCTGCCGTCGGCATGACGCAGCGACACCACGACGTCATCGTCGAGCGCCGGGCCGGCGCCGTGGGCGGCGGTCGCCTGGGCGTACACCTTCACCGGCACGGCCCCGGTGAGGAACACCGCCAGGTCGACGGCGTGGCACGCCTCGCCGATCACCCGGCCGCCGCCGCTTTCGGGGTCGTGCGTCCAATGGTCGGCCGGCAAGGCGCCGACGTTCATCCGCAAGGTGACGTTCTTCGGTCCGGTCGCGCCCTGAAAGGCGTCCTTCAGCATCTTCACCGCGGGCGAGAACCGGCGGTTGAAGCCGACGGTCCAAACCGGGCAATTCGGACCGAGGTCGTCCAGCGCCTGCACCCAGTCTTCAAGCTGGTCTTCGTCGATGGCGAGCGGCTTTTCCAGGAACAGGTGCTTGCCGGCCCGCAAGACGTCCAAGCCCATCGGCGTGTGCAGTTCGTGGCGCGTGGCGACCACGACGGCTTCCGATTCAGCGTCGGCAAGAACCTCGTCGGCGTCGGCGGCGGCGTAGCGGAAGCGGTGCTTGCGGCCGAGTCCGCGACCGGAAAGGCCGCGGGCCGAGGCGATGCCGCCGAAGGCGTAGCCGCCGTCGGCCGCGAACGCGGGCAACAGGGTGGACGACGCGAAGCCGCCGGCGCCGATGAACGAAATCCGCACCGGGGCGGCGTCGGTCGGCTTCTTCGACGACCGTGTCGCCGGTTCGTCCCGCGGCAGTTCGACCCGGCGGACGGCTCGCTGTTGTTCGGGGTAAACCAACACGATGCCGACGTACGGCTCGGCGCCAGTCTCAATGAGGCGGTAGGCGTCGAGGGCGCGTTCCAGGCCGAAGCGGTGCGTCGTGAGCGGCGCGACGTCGAGCCGGCCGGTCGCCATCTGCTCGAGAACCGCTTCGATGTTGCGCTGTTCGGTCCAGCGGACGTAGCCGTATGGGTAGTCGCGGCCGCGCTCTTCGTAGTCGGCGTCGTACCGGCCGGGGCCGTACGAGCACGAGACGACCAGTTCGAGTTCCTTGGCGAAGAACTCGCGGCGCGGGGCGTTCATGCCGACGGCGCCGACGGCGACCACGCGCCCCTTCTGACGGGCGACCTGGGCGGCCAGCAGAATCGGGCCGTTCGACTCGGTGGCGGCGGCGATGACGACGGCGTCGGAACCGCGGCTGCCGGTGCGGCTGGCGACCAGGGCGGGGAAATCGCTGCCGTTGACGGCGGCGTCCGCCCCCATCGATACGGCCAACGCCCGTTTCGCCGGATCGGGGTCGGTCCCCAACACGACGCAGCCCGACGATTTCAACAGGGCGACGGCGAGTTGACCGACCAACCCCAGCCCGACGACCGCTACGACATCGCCCAAGCCGACCTTGGCGAGCCGAACGCCTTGCAGGGCGATCGACCCAAGGACGGCGTAACAGGCTTTGTCGAGCGAGACAGCGTCGGGGACGCGGGCGCAGAGGTTTTTGGGCACGCAGACGACGCCGGCGTGCGGGCCGTTCGAGGCGACGCGGTCGCCGACCTGGAACTCGCGGACGCCGTCGCCCACTTCCAACACGACGCCGGCGGAACTGTAGCCCAACGGCATCGGTTCGCCGAGTTTCGCGCGGACTTGGCGGACGGTGTTCCAGAACCCTTCCTGGCGGACTTTTTCCAAGACGCGGCGGACGTGGTCGGGCCGACGGCGGGCCTTCTGCCAGAGCGGCTGGCGGGCCAGTTCGACGGTGTGGCGCTCGGTGCCGGCCGAGACCAGCGAGAAGCGGTTGGCGACGAGCACGCGGCCCGGCCCGCAGACCGGGGTGGGGACGTCGACGACTTCGGTGGCCCGGCCGTCGATCGGTTGAATGACCTGTTGCATGCCTCTGGCGACGCTCCTTCGCGGTGTCGCGCCGTGGATTTCCCCAGGCGCCGAGCAGCCGACCGTCGAAACAGCCGATCCTCGGCCCGCAGTGTGAAACCGAACCCCGTTCCGGTCAAGCATAGTTCGGAACCGCCGGAGTTCCGGGCGACTCGCGATTGTGGTGCGGGCGTCCCGCCTGCACGAACCTCCCGGCGCGGTCGGCCGGCCGGTGCAGGCGAGACGCTCGCACCACAAATCGTTCCGGATCATTGAGGAAAAGCCAACAGGAAGAATTCGCCGACACTTCAGGCGCGGCGGCGCGGGCGCTCGTCTTGTTCCGACGAATCGACCGTATCCGGTTGTGGAACCTCGACGGAAGATGTGGGTGAGGCGTCGTCAAGATTCGGGTGCGCATTGTCGTACGCCGTTCTAAGACGGTCGGCGGTGACGTGCGTGTAGATTTGCGTGGTCGTCACACTGGCGTGGCCTAGCAGTTCTTGAACGCTGCGGATGTCGGCCCCGCGGTTTAAGAGATGCGTGGCGAAGGTGTGCCGCAGCGTGTGCGGGCTGGTCTTCGGATCGAGGCCCGCGACGGCGAGGTATTTTTCCAACATCCGCGCGACGCTGCGCGTGGTAAGACGGGTGCCATGTTTGTTCAGAAAGACGGCGGGGGCGGGCCGGCCGTCGGTCTGAAGCGCCGGGCGTCGCACCGCCAGCCAGCGTTGCAGCGCCTCCACGGCGAACCGGCCGATCGGCGCCAACCGTTCCCGCTTCCCTTTGCCGCGGATGCGGACGACGCCTTCGTCCCAGATTAAGTCTTCCAAATTGATCCCGACCAACTCGCTGACGCGCAAGCCACCGCCGTAGCACGTTTCCAACAGCGCCCGGTCGCGCAGGCCGAACGCGGCGTCGTTGCGCGGGGCGTCGAGCAGTTTTTCGATGGCGGCGTCGCCGAGGAAATGCGGCAGCGTCCGTCCCTTCCGCGGGGCGCGCAGTCCTTCGGTGGGGTTGCGTTCCAACAGTTCTTCGCGGCAGAGGAATCGGCAGAACGACCGCAGCGACGACAGTCGGCGGGCGATGGTGGTCGGTGCGTAACCGCCGGCGTGGTCGGCGGCCAAGTAAGCGCGGATGTGTCGCGTCTGCAAGTCTTGTAAGACGGTCGGCCGTTTCAGTGTCGTTTCAAAATGCGCGCGGACGTGGACTAAGTCTTCGGAGTAGCTTTTCAGCGTGTGGGCCGAGGCGTTGCGCTCGACGCGCAGATAGTTGACGAAACGGTCGACGAGGTCGTCCAGCGTGCTGTTCATGGAAGCGTGGCCCCTGCGGTCGTCAGCGCGGCTGACACCACGCGACGACGCCTGAAATCGTTTCGGCGACGTCGGCCGGGGTCGACCGACCGATCAACACGTCGATCGCCGCGAAGCCGCCGAGCAAGCAGACGGCGACGAAGGCGAGCGAAAACA
>JBOFFD010001103.1:0-1568 GCA_051648425.1 Planctomycetia bacterium | reverse complement strand
TTCCGGCGAGGCGTCGACCCGCTGGGCGCGGGAATGGGCCGAGGCCGCCCAAAAGTTGACCTCGGCGTTTGAAGCGACCGTTTCGGAGAGTTTGGGCCGGGAGTGGACGACCGCCGAGTCGCTCGGCGCGGCGCGATCGCTGGGGGTGGGCATGGAATTCGTCAACCCCTGGGTTCGTTCCGTCCATCTTCTGCTGCCGATTCCGCTGCTGACGAACTGGGTGACGTCGATCAACACCGCCGCCGCGACGATTTATCAGTGGACGAACCATCTGGGCGCGACGATCGAGCCGCCGCCCGTCGCCGGCAAACCGGAAAAGGCTCCACCGGTCGAGCGACCCCGCGCGATGGTCGGAGCGGTGGCGCCGACGGTGGTCGCCGCCGCATCGTTGTTCGGGGGGCCGCGGCGTCGGGCGTCGTCCGGCGGTACCAAGTCGACCGATGAACCGAAGGCGGTTTACGAGTGAGTTCGTCGGCGATTCTCTCTCTTGAATGGCTGGTCGCCGCGGGCCTTTGCGTCTGGTCGATCCGGCTCGCATGGACGAGCGCCGATTGGCGGTTCGCACTGTTCGGCGTTTCGGCCCTCGTCGTCGCCGGCCGCGACGTTTTCGACTTCCCGGCCGATACCGCGTCGGTCTTTTTCGTGGCGGTCGCCTACACGTTGGTCGTGTGGCAGATCGAAACGCTGCGGCAGGTTTCAACCAAGCTGCATAAGAGCGAAGAACGCGTCAATCGAATGAATTCGGAGCTGCGCGAATGTCTGAATTCGTCGTCGTCGGTTCTTAAAAGCAGCGAGGCGCGGTTTCACTCGTTGTCGCAGGTGCTGCCGGTGAGCATCTTTCGCACCGACGGCGATGGTGAATGCGTCTATGTGAATACGCGGTGGGTGGAACTGACGGGCCGGGGTAAGACGCAATCGTACGGCCGGGGTTGGCTGGAAAGCATTCATCCCGAAGACCGCGACGAGTTTCTTCGGAAGTGGACGACGGCCGGCGCCGAACGGCGACCGTTCGTCGGCGAGTTCCGCATCGTCCGCGGCGAAGATGAGCGCCTCGTCTGGGCGTTGTGCCAAGGCCAATGGGAGGAAGGCCCCGATTCGACGCTGATCGGGGCCGTTTCCGACATCAGCGCCCGCCGCTCGATGGAGGAGGAACTGCGCCGCAAGGAAAAGACGCTGCAACAGCTCGTCGACCACGTGCGACGCAGCGAAGAGCGGTTGACGCTGGCGCTGGAAAGCACCCAGGACGGTTTGTGGGACTGGGATCTCGAAACCGACCGGTTCTACTACAGCCCGCGGTGGCTGGAGATGTTCGGGTACAAGAAAGCCGAGGCCGCCGAAAAACTGCGATGGATCGACGCGGTCGATCCGGCGCAGGCGGCCGAGGTCGAAGCGGCGGTGGCCGACCATCTGGACGGCGGCGCGGCGGTGTTTGAAAAGGAACACCGGCTGCGCGACGCGGCGGGCGAGTGGGTGTGGGTGCTGAGTCGGGGCAAAGTGCGCGAGTCCGGCCCGTTGGCCAGCGGGCGGCGGATCGTCGGCACGACCAGCGACGTGACGGCGCGCAAGCG
>JBOFFD010001102.1:0-3762 GCA_051648425.1 Planctomycetia bacterium | reverse complement strand
AAAACATGGGGACGACCGTCGTCGTCGCCGTCGTCCGCGGCCGCAAACTGGTCGTCGCCCACCTCGGCGACAGCCGCGCCTACCGCTACCGCAACGGCGCCCTCGAAGCGATCACCGTCGACCACAACTTGGCGCAGGCCCTCTACGAACAGCAGACCATCACCAAGGAAGAGCTGAAAAACCATCGCTTCCGCCACGTCCTTTGGAAATTCCTCGGCTCGAAGGAAGCAGTTGAAGGCCCGGACCTGAAGGTCGTCGAAGTCGCCCCGGGCGACCGCGTCATCATGGCGACGGACGGCATGACCGGCGTTGTCGAAGACGACGTCGTCCGCAAGGAAGTCGAAGCGCAGCCCGACGCCCAACGATTGGCCGACCGCCTGGTTCAGCTTTCGCTCGAAACCGGCTCGAAGGACAACGTCACCTGCGTCGTGCTGAACATCGTCGAAGGTTGACGTCGGCCCCGCCTACCCTCGCCTTGGCGGGGCGTCGCTGTTCATCGCTCGGGCGGACTGGAAAGGGCGACCGTTGGCCGATCTCGCCGCCTTGCAGTCGATGATCGCCGATCCGCTCTTGCGATTTCCTCCCGAAGCCTATGAATTCCTTTGCCAAGCGCTGGCCCTCGCCCAGAAAGAGGCCGGCCGACTTCCGCCCGCCGATCGCCCGCCCGCCGACGGCGACCCGGAGGGCCGGCCGTTCCATGTTTCCGGCGCCGAACTGCTCGACGGCGTCCGCGACCTAGCTCTGCAGCAATTCGGTTTCATGGCCGGCGTCGTTTTCCGGCAATGGGGCGTCGAAACGACCGCCCACGTCGGCGTCATGGTTTTCCGACTCATTGATGCGGGCCTGTGGTTCCGTTCGCCCGACGACCGCCTCGAAGACTTCGCCGACCGGTTTGATTTGCTGGCGGCGCTCTCCGACGGCGCCAGCATCGCCTGCACGGATTTGGACGACGAATGATGACCGAAGCCTTGCCGTCCGAAACCCCCGGCGAACCCGCCGTCCCTCCGGAAGCGAACGGGTCGGCCGCCCCCGCGCCGCCGGTCACCACCCCGCAGCCACCGGTCGACGACGAAAAAGTCCCCATGACCAATGGCGACCGCGTGCTGGTCGTCGTCGCGTCGTTCGTCTTGGCCGGCTGGCTGGCCGCTCTTGGCACGTTGGTGTTCGGCTTGGCCAATCCGGTGCTGGTGTCGCGGCCGCAATTGTTGGTCGCGCCGACGGTGGTCGCCGGTCGATTCGACCTCGAAAAGAAGCTGACCGTCTTGGAAGTGGTTTGGGACTCGCAGGGCTTGAAGCCCGATACGACGTTGGATTTGGTTCTGCCGAAAGACAAAACGCCGCCGACCGACGGAATCTACTTCGTACCGCTACGGCCGCTGCCCGACGGTCGGTGGGCCATCCAGCAGATACCGGCCGAGGTCGGCGCCGACGAACCGCCCGATTCGTTCCGCATCTACCCCGTCAACGATCAAGTCCGTCGGCAGTTCGCGGAGATCGCCGCCGCCCGAGGTGAAGCCGGCGCCCCATCCACCCAGGTGGAGGCCGAAAAGAATGCGCGGTGAATCGACGCGCGGGCTGACGACGCACGACGACCGTCGGCGGATCGAAGAGACCGCCGGCCACGGGTGGGCCGGCGTGTTGCGGATGTTTCCGTTCATCTTCCTGCCGCTCGTCACCCTCGTGGGCATGTTGTGCGCCTTGATCATGCCGTACCTCACGGGCGTCCACGACCGCTGAAGCGTCTCGTCCCAAGACAGGGCGTGACGTCATCCGCCCGCCGGCGCGACGGAAGGATCGGCGAAGGCGGCGGCCTCTTGGAACGACTCCGTTTCTTCCTGCTCTAAGGAAGTCGTCCGGTGGCGCTCGCCCCATTCCCAAGCGAGGTGCGTTGCCAATAGACCGGCGCGTTCCAACGCGGCGGGGTCGATGCGGTCGGGGGTGTCGCGCCGGGTGTGGGTGAAGCCGGCGGCCTTCACGACGTCGCCAAGGATACTGACGGCCGGCAGGCCGCGTTGGCTGAACGGCAAGTGGTCCATCACCGCCCCAAGCACCCGCAGTCGTTTTGGCCGGCCGTCGCCCAGATCGGCGCCCACCCGGCGGGCCAGGCGCACCGCGCTCGGTTCGCCCGCTACGAACAACCGCCGCCCGAAGCCGACGCTTTCCAGATTCACCAGCAGCGTCGGCCGTTCGTCCCACAAGCCGCCGTGTGTCCGCAGGAACTCGCGCGACCCGTCAAGGTCCGATTCCTCCGAACCGGTGGCGACGAACCAGACGTCGAGCGGGGCGTCGTCGCGCGGGCGCCAGCTTCGGGCCAGTTCCAAGAGTAGGCCAAGCCCGGCGCCGTTGTCGAGGGCGCCGGGACTGCGGTTGCCGGAGGAATTGAACAGCAACGGCAGAAAGAACAGCGTGGCGATCGCCGCGGTGCGCCAAACGCGGAATTCCGGCATCAGCGCCGGCCAACCGCAGCTCGCCGCCAGCGCCAGGGTGGCGCCGATGAGGAACGTGCCGGTGCCTAAGACGACCAGCGCCACTCTCCACCGCGTAGACAGCCGTTGCGACTTACTGTCATAGTGCGCCATGAAGATGATGCGTGCCGGGGCGGCGGCGTCGGGACGGCGGCCGATGATGTTGTCCGACGAGACCTCGCAGCGGCGCAGTACGCCCACCGCCGGCATGTTCACCCACGGAATCTGCGCCACCACGGCGGCGAGCAGCCAAATCAGCGCCCCCGCGATCGGCGACTCAACGGCCGTCGCCGCCCCCCACCAACCGAGCGCCGCCGCCGCCGCCAGCGCCGACCGCGACACGACCGCCCGATAAACCACCGGCACCGAAAACCGTTGACGGTTTACCACGCAGCCGATCGCGTCAAACCGCCGCGAAATCAGCGCGGCCGCCCGCAGCGAACCGCGGCTGCCGACTTGGCGGGGGAAGGAGAACGTAGCGACGTCGGCGGCGGCGCGCTCGAAATCGACCGAACGTTGGAGTTCAACGACGGCCGGCTGGGGCGCGAGACGGGAAGAGGCGGTTTGTTCCACGAGCGGTCTCGACCCTGACGCGAACTGATCCTGCGAGGCGACTGTCATATGCCTGCGGTCGACTAGTTCCAATCACGCCGGTTGGAGCGATAGTCCGATGTTTGCCGAAGGAAGGGGGTCGAGGGCGGCGAAAGGCATCGGTGACGACCTCCGACCGGGGTGCGACGAAACGTTCCCGATGAAACCGACGGCCGCCCGATGGACTTGCGTCGACTCGTGGATAGAACAAGCGCCCGCCGTCGCCGGTGTAAAAGAGAGCTGGTAGCTCAGTCGGTAGAGCAACGGACTTTTAATCCGTTGGTCCTGGGTTCGAGTCCCAGCCAGCTCACTAGGAAAAGCAGTTCCAAAACATTCGCCCCGGGGCCTCCGGAACGCGCGAGACCAAAATCTCCCGCCCACTTTTCCGACTTTCGCCCACTTCTCATCGCTGTGATCTATATAAGATTGATAGACGGATGCGGACCGCCCTCCGCTCGGACCGGCCTCCATCCTTCTTAATTGTCCGGCCGGCGACCCTTTCTATGATGCACTCGAAACGACCTTCGGCCCGGACGGGCGAGCGAGGTCGATGCTTCGTGGTTTTTGGGAGAGCGGAAATGGGCCTGGAGATTTCGGCGGTTCGCGGTCGGCAGATTCTCGATTCCCGGGGCAACCCGACGGTCGAGGCGGACGTCCACTTGAACGACGGCACCGTCGGTCGGGCGGCCGTGCCCAGCGGCGCCAG
>JBOFFD010001101.1:0-1609 GCA_051648425.1 Planctomycetia bacterium | reverse complement strand
GCCGAGCTGAAACATGGAGCGAAGAACGTGACCAAGATCTTACGCCGGCTGGCGACCGTAGTCGCGGGATCGCTCGTCTTGCTGTCGACGGGATACTTAGCCTTTCAGTGGTATTTTCCAGTCACGCCGTCGCCGCCGTTGGTGGATCGCGGCGGCGTCGTCTTAGACGACGAAACACAAGCCAAACTCGTGGAAATCATCTTTCAGGCGGTCCGCGAAGACGATCTGGAGACGGTCGACGCCTATCTCACCGAAGGCTTCACGCCGAGCGTGAGAAGCACGCGGGGCGACACTTTGCTGGCGGTCGCCGCGTACCACGATTCGCCGAAGGTGCTGTCGCGGTTGTTGGAGGCCCCTGGAGTGGAGATCGACGCCCGCAGCCGAATGGGGCTGACGGCGCTTTCCGGGGCTGCGTTCAAGGGGAACGTCGACGCGGTGAACCTGTTGCTGAAACACGGGGCCGACCCAAAAGCGACGAATTCAGTCGGTCAGACGCCGCTCATGTTCGCGTCGCTTTCCGACCGGAAGGACGTGGTGGCGATATTGTTGGCGGCGGGGGCCGACCCGGCGGCGCGGGCGGCGGACGGGTCGACGGCGTTGTCGGTCGCCGAGGGACAAGGGGCGGAACAGGCCGCCCGGTTGTTGCAGGCCGGCTCGAAGGCGACCGAACCGAAGGCGCCGTAGCGGGCGAATGTCCGCGGCCGGTTGGTTTCGGTAAGCTTGCATCGGCTTGATTTCTTCGATGCAGCAGACGAAACCAACAGGACCGCGCGATGCACCCCGACGACGAGGCACGGCGCCCCACCGGCGCGGCCGACGAGGCCGGCCCACCCATGCAGCGGGGCGGCGACCACCTGCCGAACTGGACGACCGCCGAACTGCCTGAGGCGCCTCCGGTGCGGTTCCGCCTCGGCAACATGCTCGGCCCCGGCCTCATCATGGCGGGCGCCGCCATCGGCGGCGGCGAGTGGCTGATCGGTCCGGCGCTCACCGCGAAGTACGGCGGCACGCTGCTTTGGATCGCCACCGTCAGCATCTTATTCCAGGCGATGTTCAACCTGGAAGTGATGCGCTACGCGATCTTCTGCGGCGAATCGATCTTCGTCGGCTTTTTCCGCACCTTCCCCGGACCACGCTTCTGGGTGTGGGCCTACCTGCTGCTCGACTTCGGTTCGATCTTCCCCTACCAGGCCGCCAACGCCGCCGTGCCGCTCGTCGCACTATGGTTGGGTCACACGCCCGACTCGAACGGCTCTGAAGACATGTACGTGCGCTACGCCAGCTACTTCGTCTTCGTGTTGTGCGTGGCGCCGCTCATCTTCGGCGGCACGGTGTATAAGACCGTGTCGCGCATCATGGCGTTTAAGATCTTCTTCGTCTTAGGTTACCTGTCGTTCCTGGCGTTCGTGTACGTCGATTGGTCGACCTGGGCGGAAATCTTCGGCGGCTTCTTCCGATTCGGCGCGCTGCCGAAGCTGGAAGGCGTGCAACTGGAATGGCGGCAGGTGTTGTCGAAAGAGACGCCGATCGACCTGCCGCTTTTGGCGTCGCTGGCGGCGATCGCGGGGGTGGGCGGCCTGAACAATACGTCGTTCGCCGCCTACGCGCG
>JBOFFD010001100.1:0-1666 GCA_051648425.1 Planctomycetia bacterium | reverse complement strand
CTTCGCAGCGGCGGTCTGCGCGACGACCAACTTGCCGACGCGGTCCGCCGCCACGGCGTCAAAACCGTCTTCTCCTTCACCCACGGCAACAACGCCGGCGAGCAAGCCGTTTGCGACACCCTCGGCGTCGAACGCTTCTTCTGCTATCTGCCCGGCGACGGCATCGGCCCCGACGACCCATACCTTCGCTTTCTGCAGGTCGCTTCCGACCCGAAGCATCACCCCGTCCTCGTCCATTGCTCGGCGGGCGTCCAGCGCACCGGCGGGGCCGTGGCGCTGTTCCGCACCGTCCTCGACGGCTGGTCGGTGGACGACGCCGTCCAAGAGATGATCCGCATGGGGAACGAAGGCTATCCGATGCAGATAGACCAAGTCCGCCGGCTGACCGAAGAAATGCTGTCGTCGGCGCCAGGCCCGCGCGGTCTGCCGCCGAACGCCGCCTTCCGGTCGTACGCCCCGCTGGCCCAGTAGCTTCGCGACGCCCGAAAATCCTCCTGACTCGACATAGGGCCGGAAAATCGAATGTAGGGCGGAACTCTGGTCCGCCCGGAAGCAGCGCGGGGCCGAAAGTCCGCTCCTTTGATCGTAAAAGAGAGTTTCGTCCCAACGCCCCTTCGTGGCGGACCGGAGTTCCGCCCTATATTTGGTTTCTCCTTCCCAACGAAGGCGTAAGACATTCACTGGACGAGTGCATATTTTGGCGTTGCGCGATGGCGGCCGAATCCGCCGTCGGTATTGGAGACGCTCCTTGCGCTACCTCTACTTCACCAAGTCGCTGCAATCGCTCGACGTCGACGGCCTCGTCGCATTTCTGACCGACGCCGGCCTGGGGGGCGCCGACTTGGCCGTCCGGCCCGGCCACCCGGTCGATCCCAAAAACGCCGAGAAAATGCTGCCGACGGTCGCCCGCCGATTCAATGACGCCGGCTTGGCGATACCGAACGTCACCGCCCCGACCGGCCTGTTGGACGCCGACTCCGCCGACGCGAAACGAATCTTCGCCGCGTGCGCCGCCGCCGGCGTCGCCACCGTCAAGATCGGCTACTTCCCCTACACCGGCGACTTTCAAGCGGGCCTCGGCGCCGCTCGCAAGGCGATGGCCGGCTTCGCCAAGCTGTCGGAGACCACCGGCGTTCGCGCCCTCTACCACACGCACGCCGGCAAAATCTACGGCTCGAACGCCTCGGCCGTCCGCCTTCTGCTCGACGGCCTCGACCCGCACCACGTCGGCGCCTTCCTCGACACCGGCCACCTCGTCTTGGGAGGCGAGCCTTTCCCGTTGGCGATCGACGTCGTCGCCCCATGGTTCTCGCTGCTCGCCATCAAGGACGTGGTTTGGACGAAGGAAGGCGCCAAGTGGCGGTATGATGTGGCGCCGGCGGGCGCGGGGGTGGTGGCGTGGGCCGACGTGGGAGCCGCGCTCGTGAAGTTCAACTATCAAGGTTGGACGGTCTTACACGGCGAGTACCCCGCCGCCGATCTCGCCGACCGCCTGGCGAAAGCCAAAGCGGAAAAGAAGTTCCTCGACGGCCTCGGCGCCTAAAGGGAAGCAATTCTCGGCCCCCTCCTTTTAGCCGGGGTGGTCCGCCGCCCCGCGTCCTTCGACCGCGACCGAGCGCTGATTACTGCATTTTGCTTCAGGAAGGATCGGTGTCTTTTGTAGGAC
>JBOFFD010001099.1:0-1982 GCA_051648425.1 Planctomycetia bacterium | reverse complement strand
TTCAACCTCAGCTTCCATCTGCCCCACCTGGGCGTACATCCGATGAACATGTTCGTGGGGGCCGACCACCTGCGGATGGGCGAGCCGGGCTCGATCGCGGTGCAGGCGCGCGGCGGCCAGGTCGTCGGCCGGCAGTTGCCGGCGGCGTACGCGGCCCCGGAGGTCGTCGCCGGCCAGCCGTCGGCGACGTCCGACCAGTACAGTTTGGCGGTCGTCTACGTCGAAATGGTGTCGGCCCGCCTGCCGCGCCCGCCTTTGGTTCCACGAGAGCCGCCGCCAAGTCGGCGGGCGACCAGCGCCGACATCCTCGACGCCGCCGACGTCGAAGCGCCGCCCGATCTTTCCATGCTGCCCGCCGAGTTGCAGCCGGTCCTCGCCCGCGCCCTCAGCCATCGGCCCGACGTCCGCTACGCCTCCTGCCGCGACTTCGTCAGCGACTTGATGGCCGCCACCGGCGATCTGCCCAACACCGCCCAAGTGAACGATTTCCTGGGACTGAAACAGGGCAACAGTTGGGCGCAGATCGACAATTCCGCCAAGAGCACCTACCAAGTCGATTGGACGGCGCCGCTGCTCATCGTCGACCACGGCCGACCGCTCATGACCGCCGCCTTCCTGTCGCAGTCGCCGCCCGGCCTCTATTTGACCAAGATCCGGGGGTTCGCCAGGGATTGGTCCTTGCAGATCATCAACGCCGACGAAGCCGGCGCCAGCCTCCGCCTGCCCATCAAGACCGGCGGCTGGCGCGGGCTTTTCGGCGGCCGCCATTGGCTGAAGGTTCGGCTCGACCTCATCCACCGCGGCGACAACACCACCTTGGTGCAGACGCGCATCGCCAGCACCGACCACTCGCTGGCCAACGACCCATTCGTCCAATACTCACGCAACTTCCTGCGGCTGTTGCAGTCGTACTTCTCGGCGTCGGCCGTCCCCAGCGGCACCATCCGCTCCGGCGAACGCCGGAAAATACACCGCTCGGTCGTGTTGGTCCCCGTCAACGGCGGACCGACGGACGGCATCGAATGCACGGCGGTCGACGTGTCGGCCACCGGCATGGGCCTCGTCGGTCCGGCGCTGCCGCCGGACCGACAGGTGCTGGTCTACCTGCCCGGCGCGCAATCGCCCATCCCGGCCGAGGTGGCCCGCATCGGCCGCGAATCGAACAGCATGTACCGCATCGGCCTGGCGTTCCAGATCACCGACGACGCCAACCCGTCGGCCTCGACCCCCGGCGCCGATTTGGAATGAAGTCGGCCCAACGTGGTCTGTTTTGCGTTGGGTCGTTTCGGTGTAACCTTAGACGGACTTCCGTCCGTTCGCGTGAAAGCGTCGGCGCGAAACCGGTTCGCTTTGAAGAGTGACATCCGACGGTCTTTAGTTTGACGGAATGATTCCCGTCCTACAAAAGAGGTCGTCCTCCAATTTGACACTGCAACCCACGAGGCCTGTACGGTCATGACGGCGAAAACCAACGGCGGCGTCCACCCTCTCGTCCTTTTTCCCTTCGCGACGTTGTTCGGCGGGATGGCCACGTTGGTGGTGCGCGGCTCGCCGGCGATGGAAATGGCCATTGCCGGCGCCGCGGGCGCCCTGCTCGGCTTGGTACTGGGCCGGCCCTTTCTGCTCAACCTGTTCGTCGGTGGCGCGGGCGGTCTGCTGGGCGGCTACTTGGCGCTGGCCGGCCTCGCCGAGGCGGCCCTGCGCTTTCTCAACGGCCGCGTCCGCGTCTAAACCGTTCCGGCGCCGTCGGTAAGAGTACACGAAACGTAGGGCGGTCCGCCCGATGAAACCGAAATGTCGGCCAAGAAACACAAACGGCCTGCTGGCTCATTCCAGCAGGCCGTCGGGTTAGTTGCGGTAGATGGAATCGAACCACCGACCTTCAGGTTATGAGCCTGACGAGATAACCTCTTCTCCATACCGCACCGGAATAATAACCGACGTTTTTCAAACGTCAAGCGTTTCACGGCGATTACTTGGCC
>JBOFFD010001098.1:0-1984 GCA_051648425.1 Planctomycetia bacterium | reverse complement strand
CCGTTGTCGGTCCATTGGACGCCGTCGGCGTGAACCTTCGCCGGCCCGAACCGCTCGAAAAGATCGACGACCGGCAGGCCGCGCTGGCCGCCGACGGCTTTGACGCCGGCGGCGTATTCCGCCAGCGCGGCGTTGTGCGGGGCGGGGTCGGGCCAAGGGGCGGGCAGTGTTTCGTGCCGCAGGGGCGTTAGCAGCACCGTCTTCGTCGGCGGCTTGCCGGCCCGGTCGAGCAACTGTCCAAGCCCCTGGCGGAACTTTTCGACGCCCGGCGTGCCGTCGAACGAGTCGGCCATGCCGTAGCCGACGAGCAGTAGGTTCGGTTTGGCGGCGTCAAGGTGCTCGAAGAGGCGGGCCTCGGCGGTTGGGGCGGGGTCGAAGTAGCCGCGCGACAGGCCGCGGATGGAGTCGCCCGACCAACCGATGTTGCGGAAGGTGAGCTTGCGGTCGGGGAAGCGGGCGGCGAGCAGGGTTTCGAGGTAGCCGTACCGCAGGCCGCGTTCGACGAGGGCGTCGCCAATCAGGACGACCCGCCCGCCGACGGGGAAGAGGGCGTCGACCGGTTGCACCGCCGGCGCCACCGAGGGTGGGGACGCCGAGGGTGGCGGTGGGTCGGACGCAGGCGCGACGGCGGCCGAAAGCGCCCAAAAGAGCGCTGGTAGCGAGAGTCGGTTGACGATCATTCGCGACGATCCTGCTACGCGGAGTGTCGCCGAAGGTTCGGCGGGTCGATGAAAAAGATACGGTATCGAGACGAAAGGGGAATTGAAAGAGGCGGAAAAGCTGCTAATAGTTAATCGTCGACGACGGCCGCAAGGACGCGTCATCGACGCCGGCCGCCTGCAAAGCCATTGCAGTCGTCCGAACGCAATCCGTGATAACGGTTTGCAAGATTCCCCGATAGCTCAATGGTAGAGCGCGCGACTGTTAATCGCAAGGTTGTAGGTTCGAATCCTACTCGGGGAGCTTTCTGGACGGTTATGCGAACCAAACCGTCCTGGGTTAACACATGCGGAGCCGTTCTCGCTTGCGGGGATGGCTCCGTTTGTCGTTTCCGGGCCTGGATTTGAGTCGTTACCGTTGTCGCCGCCGAAATCGAAGCCCCGGTCGGGCCGCACTTCCGGGAACAGCCGCATGGCGTAGGAGCCGGTTCGGGTTTCCGGGTCGATCAAGCCGAGTTCGACCACCTCGATGTAGTGCTGGAGGATTTGCATCCGCTCTTCCGGCGTGGCCGACACCAGCAACTCGCCAATGTCCTGCCAGGTTTCCAGAAACGAGCGGGCATCATCGCTGACCCGTTCGACGGGAGCCTGCCGCTTGGCGATCTCCGTGAGGCTCTTCTTCATCTGCCCTTCTTCGTCTTCCAGCCGCTCCAATTCCGACTGGACGCTGGCAAGCCCCCTCGCCCCGAGGCTCTTCAGCACTTCAACCAACCGGCCGATGTCGGCACGAACTTGAGACAGGCGACGGCGGGCCAGGTCTTCTTCTTCCCGAAGCCGGACTGCCTCACCGCCGAGGCAGGATAGAGCTTCCTGAACGATGCGGTCCCTCGCCTCAACCATCCGGCCTATTTCGGAAATCCGCCCGATGAGAGCGTTCTCCAGTGCAACCGCCGGAATGCGGGAGGACTGGCAGGAGTATTTGCCCCCTTCGTGCTGCTGGCGGGTGCAGACGTAGTAATAATTCACATCGGTGCGGCCGTGGGCCGATGCCCCGACCATGTGCGCCCCGCATTGGCACCGTAGCAAGCCCGAAAGCAGATAGGTCCGGCCCTTCGGCTTCTTGAGGTTCATCCGCCGCACGAGCATTTTGCCGATCTGGAGTTGTACGCGGTCGAATTGCTGGGGGGTGATGATCGCTTCGTGGCAGTTCTCCTTCACCGACTCGCCCCAATGGATATGGCCGAGATAGATCGGGTTGCGAAGGATGCCGATGACCTTTTGCTTGGTGAACAGGTTGCCGCCACGCTGCTTATCGGCGCGGGTGC
>JBOFFD010001097.1:0-2761 GCA_051648425.1 Planctomycetia bacterium | reverse complement strand
GGGAACGCCGTCTTCGACCAAGACGGCGCCGCCGGCCGTCGCGCGAAACAGTTCGCGTCCCACGCCGTCGGCGTCCGCCGTGAAATACAGCTCGCCGGCCGCGACCACCAGCTCGTCCGGTCGGCTCGACGCCCAACCGGCCGCCAGGTCGTCGACCAACGCCGTGCCGGCGGGGCGACCGTCGGTGCGCCACAGTTCGATTCCGCCGAAGCCGTCGTCGGCCGCGAAGTAGACGGTCGTTCCCACGGCGGCCAACTGCGTGGGATACGAACCAACGGCGCCCGGTCGAACGTCGGCCGTCAGGTGCGTGCCGCCCGCGACGCCGTCGCTGCGCCACACTTCCCTGCCATGCAAACCATCGTCGGCCGCGAAGTAGAGCAGGCCGGCGGCGTCAACGAGATCGGTCGGATTCGACCCTCGCGGTCCCTCGGCCAAGTCTTTCACCAAAACGGGGACGGCGTCGGACCGAACGCGCCAAACTTCTTCGCCGTGGACGCCGTCGTCGGCGGCGAAGTACAACGACCCGCCGACCGCCGTCAGGTGCGACGGTTCGGAACCGACCGAGCCGTCGCGCAAGTCGGCGACCCGCCGAACGCCCGATTCGGAAACCAGCCACATTTCCCGGCCGGTCGAGCCATCGTCGGCGGTGAAGTAAAGCTTGCCGCCGACGACCGTCAGTTCCCGTGGTTGCGAGCCGAGCCGACCGGGGGCCAGGTCGCCGACCAACACGACGCCGGAGCCGGTCGTCCGCCACAGTTCGACGCCGTGATCGCCGTCGTCGGCCGTGAAGTAAAGGGAGCCGTCGAAGGCGACGAGCTGCGTCGGGTCGGCGCCGCCAACGACGCCGGGGGCTTGTACGTCGGCCGTCAAGGTGATTTGGTCGCCGACCGCCGACCACAGCTCGGCGCCGGTGGAACCGTCGTCGCCGCGGAAGTAGAGCCGATCGGCGACGCCGGCCAACGGCGCGACCGCGCCGGCGGGACCGGGGGCCAGGTCGGCGACCCGACGCACCGTCCGGCCGGCGTCGACGGCGGTGAACAGTTCGCGGCCGGCGGTCCCGTTGTCGGCGGCGAAATAGACCGAAGCACCGACGGCGATCGGCGTCCACAGGGAACGATCGACGCCGGCCGTCGGACCGCCGGAAACGTCGGCGGCGAGGGTCGCGCCGGCGGCATCCAACCGCCACGGTTCCGTTCCATGCAAACCGTCGTCGGCGGCGAACAGCACCGCGTCGCCGATCGGCGTGAAGCCGGTCGGCGCCGACGACCCCGGTCCCGGTTGGACGTCGGCCGCCAAGTGGATCGCGTCGGCCGTCGCGATGAACGGTTCCCGGCCGTGGACGCCGTCGTCGGCGGCCAGCACCACGCCGGCGCCGAGGGGCGTGAAGCCGGTCGGCTGCGAGCCGATCGGACCCGGTTGCAGGTCGTAGGACCGAGCCGTCGCACCGTCGAACCGCCACGCCTCGCGGCCGAGCGCCGCCGTCTCGGCCGCGAACCAAAGCCCCTGCTCGGTGACGACGGCGCCGCCGGGACTCGAACCAATTGGGCCAGGTTCGACGTCGAGAAGCAGCATCGCGCCCGCCGCGTCGATCTTCCAAAGCTCGGCCCCGTGGACGCCGTCGTCGGCGGTGAAGACGACGCCGCCCCGCCAGGTCGTCAACAGTTCGGGATCGGAACCGAGCGGGCCGGGGGCGACGTCGGCGGCGAGTTTTGCGCCGGCGACGGGGTCGGTCGTCCAAACCTCGCGGCCGGCGACGCCGTCGTCGGCGACGAAGTACAGGGCGCCGCCGACGGCTCGGCCGCCGCCGACCGCGCCGGATTCGGCGCCGGGGCGAACGTCGCGCAGCAGCGTCGTGCCGGCGGTCGTACCGTCGGTGCGCCACCATTCGTCGCCGTGGACGCCGTCGTCAGCGATGAAGTAGAGCGTTCCGTCGACGGCAACCAGGTCGTGCGGACGGGAACCGGTCGAGCCGGGATGAAGGTCGTGGACGAGCGTAGCGCCGCCGTCGGGGCCGTTCGTCTTCCACAATTCAAGGCCGGTGACGCCGTCGTCGGCGGTGAAAAAGAGATAGTCGCCAACGGGAACCGCTTCCTGTGGGAAGCCGCCGGCGGTTTCGGTGTTCAGGTCGCGCACCAGTTCCAAGGCGCCGGCCGGCGTCCACCGTTCTTCCAACGGCTCGAACGAAACGCGGCGCCGCTCCGCCCGGACGGCGGCGGGCGGGCGATGAAAACAGTCGAAACCGCGACGGTGGGGGGCGTCGTCGGTCGGCGTCTGCGGCATGAATGTTTCCTCGGGCGGAATGGGAACGGTCAATCCCGCCTCAAGGGGTTTCGGAGATTCGATAGCGCCGACTGCAACGAATTCGCCGATTCCGCCGGAGTCGCGGCCCGCGCCCTTTGGTATGGGGGAACCGAGGATGCGTGCCCAACCTGCGGCCGCAACGCTCGTCTCTGGGTAGAACGATGATTCGGCGAACGGCCGAGGGTTTCCTGGCGGCGTGGGGATGAGCATCGATGCGAACGGCAATCTGGATCGCGGTGATTGGAACGGCGACGGCCGCCTCATGGGCGTGCGGGGCCGAACCGGAGGTGTTGCGCACCGCCGGCGACCGACCGATCGACGTGCTGCACTTGAAGCTGGAGCTTGAGGTCGACCTCGACGCCAAGCGGGTCGACGCCGTCGCGACGCTCGATTTCACGGCGCTGCGGCCGGTGCGCAATCTGAGCCTCGACGCCGTCGAGTTGGAAGTCGAGTCGGTCGT
>JBOFFD010001096.1:0-9870 GCA_051648425.1 Planctomycetia bacterium | reverse complement strand
ACGGCATCTGCAACGGTTCGATCTGCCGGCCGACCGCGTCATCAAGAAGCTGTCCAAAGGGATGCGGGCCAAGGTGGCGCTGGCGTTGTCGATGAGCCACGAGCCGGACCTGTTGCTCTTGGACGAACCGACGTCGGGGTTGGACGCGCTGGTGCGGCGCGAGTTTCTAGAGAGCATGGTCGACTGGGCGGCGGCGGGGCGGACGGTGTTCATCGCCAGCCATCAGGTGGCCGAGGTCGAGCGAGTGGCCGACGTGGTGGCGGTGCTGCGCGGCGGCAAGCTGACGTTGATCGAACGGCTGGACGTGCTGAAGGCGACGGTGCGGGCGGCGACGGTGGCGTTCGCCGGCCCGGCGCCGGAGGACGGCCGGGCGGTCGTCGACGGGCTGGGCGAGGTGCTGGCGGTCGAACGGCGCGGCCGCGAGGCGCGGTTCTTGGTGAGAGGTTTGACCGACGAACACGAAGCGGCGTTGCGCCGCCGGCCGGGCGTGGCCGAGGTCGAGACGGAATCGCCGTCGCTGGAAGAGATGATGCTGATGATCCTGCGCGACGGCCGCTCCGACGCCGACGACCCCGGACCGGCGGCGCCCGCGCCCGAACCCCAACCGGTCGACGCGACGGGGGGAACGCCATGACCGCACTGCCGATGGGGTGGCGCCCGGCGGTCCGCCGCGCGCCGTCGCCGTTCGTCGTTCTGCTGTGGTGTCAGCTTCACCGGCTGCGCGGCCTGACCGTGGCTGCCGCCGCCGGCACGGTCATGCTCAGCGTGTTCGCGCTAGTGTGCTCGACGTACGAACGGGGGATCGACCTGCCGGAGCTTGTCCCGCAAGTCGCCGAGTTCATGATCTGGTTCTGGGCCGCCCTCTTGAACGTCGGCGTCGCGATGTTGCTGTTCGCGGGCGAACTCGAAGACGGCTCGGCGGCCGCCCTGCGCGAACGGGGCCGGATGGGCGGCGCGGCGCTGGCGGCGAAGGGCGCGGCCTGGGGTATCGTGAACGCGGCCTACGGCCTGTACGCCGTCCTTCTGGCGACGGCGGCGACGGCGGCCGTCGGCGGCTGGGACTACTTCGTCGTGAAGCTCGGGACGCTGACGCTGAACGACGCCGCCCCGTTTCTTCTCGGCGCGGCGTGCTGCCTCTTGGCGTCGGTCACGACGCGCAGCGCCGTCGGCGCGGTCGGGACGGCGGCGGTCTATTTCCTCGCTTTGACGATTCCGGTCCTCGCCGTGGAAGGCAACGTCGGCTTCCGCCTGTGGGCGACGACTTTGCAGACTTGGTCGCCGGCGTCGCCGATGGCGACCTGTTTCCTAACGGCGGCCGGCGTCGTCGGCGCGCTGGCGGCGGCGGTCGCTTACCGTTGGCCGGAAGTGCCTTGGTTGGACGACGGCTTCTGGCCGTGGGCGTGGAAGCGGACGGCGTCGCCGATGGTCGCGGAAGCGCCGCGGTTCGACGCCCTCCGCCGGGCCGTCGACCGTCTTTTCGCCCGCAACGCCGCGACCCGTCGGTTCGGCGTCTTGGTCTGGCCGGAACTGCGGCCGGCCCTCGGCTTCGTCGTCTTCGGCCTTGTGTTGCTCGCGGTCGACGTGGCGGCGGTGCGGTTTCTGGGCCGCCGCAGCAACTACCTCGTCTATACCGCGCCGTTTCTTTGGGCGGTGGGCGCCGGCATCGGTCTGCTGCGCGCCGCGGTGGTGGGCGGCGGGCTGCGCGTCGTCGCCGAGCGGGGTGTTTCCGTCGGTTCGTTCCTGGCGGCAAAGACGTCGGTCTGGCTGCCGGTCGCCGCCGTCGGCCTTGTCGCGTGGCTGGTCGTTTATCCGGCGAGTCTGGTGCCCGAACCAGCGAACCCGCCGCCGACGGGCGTCGTCGACGAGCGCTATCCGCCGATCGTCTGCGCGGCCGCCCTGTACTTCGCCGTCTTGGGCCAGTTCGCCGTTGGCGCGTTGCTGTACGCCATGACGAGGCGGCTCTTGATCGCGGCCGGCCTGTCGCTGTTCTTCTTCGTGCCGCAGATCGGTTGGTGGTGGACGGTGCTGGCCTACGACGTGCCGTGGTGGTGGGCGGCGGCGCCGATTCCGTTCGTCGTGTTCGCGGCGACGTACGTCTACCTCGCCGCCTGGATGAAGCGGGAGGGCGGCGTCGGCGCGTGGCGACCCGCCGGCGCCCTACTGGCGGTATGGGCGGCGATGGTGGGCGTCGGTTTCGCGACGGCGATCCCGGCCTTCGACGTGTCCGGGGTGCTGGACGCCCCCCCTTCCGAGACGACCGCCGACGCCTTTGAGACGCGCCGGCAGTACGACGACCTTTTGAAGCAATTTCGGCCGTTCCACTCCTACCTGCCGCGGGACGTGGAGTGGGGGCCGAAGCATGAGGAATCGCTGCGGCGGTTGGAAGCCGAGCGGCCCGGGCTGATCGAGAAAGCCGAAGCCCAATACTACGCCGACCACCGCGGGTTCCTTGAACCGCTGTTGGCGATTTCGCGGCGGTCGAACTGCTGTCTGTTGGATCCGAACAACGTGTCGCGGCACCGGAGATATCTACTCGTCGCCGATCTGTACTACGCCACACGGCTGTTGGCGTTGGATGTTCGGGCGGCGCTGGCGGCCGGCGACCTGGAGCGGGCGGCCGACCGACTTCGCGCCCTGCCGCGCATCGCCCGGCACGTCGCCGTGTATGGCGGCGAGTTGCAATTGATTATGGCGAGCGGCATCGAACGGCAGGCGTTCTACGGCTGGGCCGAGTGGGCGTGGGCGCCCGGGCAGACGGCCGAACGACTGCGGACGGCGACCCGGTTTCTGGAAGCGTCCGACGGCGTCGCCGATCTTTACCCGGCGACGGTCGAACGGGAATGGCGGTGGCAGGCCGACGAATTCGACCTCTACGGGACCGATTTCCCCAAGCGCCGAAAGCCGAGCGCCAACGGCTTCACGCGCTGGAGCCTGCCCTCCTTCCCTTGGGAAACGGAACGGGAGCGGCGGTTTCGGGCGGCCGATGGGGCGTTTGCGTTCAGGAAAGCGGTTCGGACGATGTCGCTGTTGTGCGAGGCGTCGACGTCGCTGGGGACGCTCGACGCGCTGCCGCCGGTCGCCGACGACTTAACGGCGGCCGACTTGACCCGATGGCGGGCAAGCATCGAGGCGAGGTTTCCCGGGCCTTATCCCGAAATCGCCTCGGCCCCCGGTCCCCATGATTATCTCCTCTTCAACCTTCTGGCGGCGCGTCGGTTGACGACCGTGCTGCTGGCCGTCCGCGAGTACCAGTTGAAGCACGACGGCGCCCTGCCGCCCAATTTGGAAACGCTGGTCGGGGTCGAGCTGTCGCGGCCGGCGGTCGATCCGTGGGCGAAAACGGCCGATGTCTCGCCGACCTTCGCGTACCACCCGAACGGCCTCGGCCGCGACGTGGTCTTCCAAGCGCCATCGCTCGGGCGGACGTTCTCCGAGGGGAGTTTCAACCAACCGACGATGCTGCCGGCCGACGCGCCGGTCGTCGAAAGTTCGCGGGAGGCCGACGTCGACTCCGTGACGCGGACCGAACGCCCGCGGACGATCGCCGACCTGATGCCGTTGATTCCCTGGAAGACGCTGAAGGCCGCGGAAGCGGCGGGAGAAACGCCATGACCGCACTGCCCATGGGTTGGCGCCCGGCGGTCCGCCGCGCGCCGTCGCCGTTCGTCGTTCTGCTGTGGTGTCAGCTCCGGCGGCTGCGCGGCCTGACCCTGGCCGCCGCCGGCGGCATGGCCGTGCTCACCGTCGGCGGCTCGCTGTTCAGAGTTTACGAACGGAGAACCGACCTGCTGGCGATCGACCTTCCGGCGATCGTCCCGCTCGTCGCGCTGGTCATGACCTGGTTCTGGGCGGCCCTCTTGAACGTCGGCGTCGCGACGGTGTTGTTCGCGGGCGAACTCGACGACGGCTCGGCGGCCGCCCTGCGGGAACGGGGCCGGATGGGCGGCGCGGCGCTGGCGGCGAAGGGCGCGGCCTGGGGGATCGTGAACGCGGCCTACGGCCTGTTCGCCTTCCTGCTGACGACGGCGGCGACCGCGGCCGTCGGCGGCTGGGACCACCTCGCCGCGAGACTCGGGCCGCCGACCCTCGACCAAGCCGCCCCGCTGTTACTGGGGGCGGCGTGCTGTCTCCTGGCGTCGGTCACGTCGCGCAACGCCGTCGGCGCGGTGGCGACGGCGGCCTTCTATTTCCTTGGTTTGACGGTTCCCGTCCTCGCTCTGGAGGGCAACGCCGGCTTCCGCCAGATGGCGACGTCGTGGCAGGCTTGGTCGCCGGCGTCGCCGATGGCGGCCTGCTTCCTGGCGGCGGCTGTCGTCGTCGGCGCGCTGGCCGCCGTGGTCGCCTGCCGCTGGCCGGAGGTGCCGTGGCTGGACGACGGCTTCTGGCCGTGGGCGTGGAAGCGGACGGCGTCGCCAACGGTCGCGGAGGCGCCGCGCTTCGACGCCCTGCGTCGGGTCGTCGACCGCCTTTGCGCTTACAACGCCACGACCAGACAGTTCGGCGTTTTGGTTTGGCAGGAACTGCGGCCCGCCATCGGCTTCGTCGCCGTCGGCTTCGCACTTCTCGGCGCCTGGCTCGCGGTCATACGGCTGTTGGATCTCCCCGCCACCCTGTTCGGCTTCGCGCTGTTGCTTTGGCTGTCGGGCGCCGGCATCGCCCTGCTGCGCTCCGCGGTGGTGGGCGACGGCCTGCGCGTCGTCGCCGAGCGGGGCGTTTCCGCCGGCTTGTTCTTGGCGGCGAAGACGTTGGTCTGGCTGCCGATCGCCGTCGTCGGCACGGCGGCCGCTTTCGGCGTCGGGTGGCTGGTCTTGGTTCCGCCGAATCTGGAATCGCCTCCGAACCAGTTCTCCGACCCGCAGTTTACGCTGTTCACGCTACAGGTCGAAGTCGTCTCGATCGTTTTGTGCCAGTTCGTCGGCGCCGCCTTCTTGTACGCCGTGACGCGGCGGCTCTTGATCGCGGCCGGCCTGTCGCTGTTCCTCATGGTGCCGCAGATAAGTTGGTGGTGGATGGTGCTGTCCCACGACGTGCCGTGGTGGTGGGCGGCGGCGCCGATTCCGTTCGTGCTGTTCGCGGCGACGTACGTCTACCTCGCCGCCTGGATGAAACGGGACGACGGCGCGTGGCGGCCCGCCGGCGCCTTCCTGGCCGCATGGGCGGCGTTGGTGGGCGTTGGTTTCGCAACGTACCGCGCGACGGCGATTCCCGTCCTCGACGTGTCGGCGGTGCTGGACGCCGCCCCCTCACCGCCGCCCGCCGACGCTTGGGAGACCCGCCGGCGGTACGAAGAGCTGCTGAAGCGGTTCAAGTCGTTCTATTCCTACCTGCCGCCGGAAGTGAATGGGGAGAGTGGACCGAGGCGGTTGGCGGCGGTGCGGCGGGTGGAGGCCGAGCGGCCCGATCTGATTGAGAAAGCCGAGGCCGAATACTACGCCGACCACCGCGCGTTTCTTGAGCCGCTGTCGGCGATCTCCAAACGGTCGACCTGCTGCCTTATGGACCCGAACGATTCGTCGGCGCGTCCAAGTTTTCAACTCGTCACCGACTTGGTCGAGGCCACGCGGCTGTTGGCGTTGGATGTTCGGGCGGCGCTGGCGGCCGGCGACCTGCAGCGGGCGGTCGACCGTCTTGGCGCCCTGTTGCGCATCGCCCGTCACCTCGCCGAGTACGGCGACGCGACGCAATGGTACTACGCGGTCAGCATCGAACGGCGGGCGTTCAACGGCTTGACCGAATGGGCGTGGGCGCCGGGGCAGACGACCGAACGGCTGCGGACGGCGACCCGGTTGTTGGAAACCTCCGACGGCGTCGCCGATCTTTACCCGGCGGCGGTCGAACGGGAGTGGCGGCGGCGGGCCGCCGTCGTCGCCGCCGAAGGGACCGATCACCCCGGCCGAGGGAATTGGATCCTGCCGCTTTCCCCGTGGGAGAAGGAACGGGCGCGGCGATTTCGGGCGGCCGATGGGGCGTTCGCACTCTTGGAGGCGGTTCGGACGACGTCGCTGTTGTGCGAAGCGTCGAAACCGCCGGAAACGCTTCGCGAGCTGCCGTCGGCCGCCGCCGCCTTGACGGCGGCCGATTTGACGCGATGGCGGAAAAGCATCAACGTCACGGGTCACTACGCGGCCGACTTGGCCGCCGGTCGCGAGGAGCGTCGCTTCCGCGAACTGCTGGCGGCGCGGCGGCTCACGACCGTGCAGCTCGCCGTCCGCGAGTACCAGTTGAAACACGCCGGCGCTCTGCCGCCCGATTTGGAAACGCTGGTCGGGGTCGAGCTGTCGCGGCCGGCGGTCGATCCGTGGGCGAAGACGGCCGATGCCTCACCGACCTTCGCGTACCATCCGAACGGTCTCGACCGCAGCGTGCCCTTCGACGCGCCGCCGATCGAGCGGACGTTCCCTTCGGAAAGACTCAACCAACCGACGACGCTGCCGGCCGACGCGCCGGTCGTCGAAAGTCCGCGCGGCGGCGAGGTCGACGCCGGGGAGCGGTACGCGCCGCCGCGGCGGATCACCGACTTGATGCCGTTGGTTCCTTTGAAGTCGCTGAAGGCCGCGAAAGCGGCGGGAGGAACGCCATGACCACGCTGCCGTTCGCGGCGGAGGGGCCGCGGAAATCGCCGACGGCCGACGCCGTTCGGCCCGCCGGCCAGTTCGCCGTGTTGTTTTGGAGCCAGGCGCGGCGGCTGCGCGACTTGGTCGTCGCGGCCGCCTTCGGCATCGCCGCGTTCACGGCGATCGGCCTGCTGCCGTTCCTACTCGTCGACGAAGGGACGCCGGTCGAACTGGCCGTTCCGTGGACGATTGGGGTTAGCGCGGCGATCTGGCTCTTTCTGTACAACATGGGGGCGCTGACTCTGCTGTTCGCCGGTGAAATCGACGACGGCAGCGCCGCCTGGCAGCGCGAGCGCGGCCTCCAGGGCGCGACGCCGCTGGCGGCGCGGTTCGCCGCGTTCTGCCTGGGGAACCTCCTCGCCTTCGCCGTCGGCGCCATCCTGTTCATGGTCGCGGCGAGCGTCCTGGGGTCGTGGTCGAACGATCGGCTGTTCGATTTCACGGCGCAGCCCAAACCCAGTTGGAGCGAAACGGTCGGCTTCGTCACCAACATCGTCTTGTGCTTGGCGTGCTGTTACCTGGCGTCGGTCACCGCCGGCAGCGCGTTCGCGGCGGTCGTATTGACGGGCGTCTACGCGCTGAGCATTACCGGGGCGTTCAGTGCGGCGACGACGGTGGAACGGTGGCTGTTTCGGTTCAACGTTCTGCATGGTTCCCCGTTCGAGGATTTCGATCGGGCGGCCATGGACTTGTCGGCGTCGGGCACTTTGGTGTTGGTCGCCACCGCCGTCGCCCTTCGCTGGCCGGAGACGCCGTGGCTGGACGAAGGGTTTTGGCCGTGGGCGTGGCGCCGGTGGAACGAACGCCGCGAGCATTTTGGGTGGTCGCGCGCCCGAGTCGACGGCGTACGGCCGATGGCGGTCCTGTTCTTCGGCGACGGTCTGTTCGGCCGGCTGGTCTGGCAGGAATTGCGGCCGTGGGTCGGGTTCTTCGCCCTGGGGGCGACGGCCGCCGCCGCCTTCCTGGCGAAGTCGCTGGTCGACGGCCGGCGCGACGCGGTCTACGGCGAAGACGACGGCTGGACGACGGTCGCGGTTTGCGGCTGGGCGCTCTTGTGCGGTCTGGCGTCGTTCCGCGGCGAGGCGGTGAACGACGGCTTCCGCCACCCGGCCGAGCGCGGCCTGTCGCCCACCCTGTGGCTGGCGGCGAAACTGACGGTCTGGCTGCCCGCGTCGCTGCTGGGCCTGGCCGTCTTCTTCGCCCTGCCGCCGTGTAAATCGACCGACCTGGTGTGGACCCCGTTCGTCACGAACGCGGTCGCGGCGATCGCTTTCGTCGGGCTGTTCGTCCTCGGCATGGGTTGGGCGGCGGCGCTGCGGAAATCGCTGGTGGCGCTGGTCGCCGCGCTGGTCGCCGGCTGCGTCTACGTCGGCTTGGTCGTGCTGCTGGTCGAGACCGACGTTCCCTGGTGGTGGTCGATCGCGCCGACGCCGCTCTTGTTCCTGATCGGCCTGCGGTTGTACGTGGGCGCCTGGCTGCGCGGGGAAGAAGGCTGGCGGCTGTCACGGCCGGCGCTGCTGTTTCTGGCGCCCGCGCTGGCGTTGCTGGGGATGGCGTCGGTCGTCCACCGGGCGACGGCCGTGCCCGCCGCGCCGTCCGGCGACGCCGCCTACGCCCTGCTGGCGCAACCGCCCGCCGCGGCGGCCGTCGAAACCGCCGACCTCTACCGCCAGGCGATCGCCGCGCATCGCAAGTTCGTCACCTTCGCCCCGAACTACAAGCCGCCGACGGAAGACGTCGCGGCCCCGGCCCAACCCACCGTCGACCCCGCCGACCGGCCCGACCAGACGGCGAAGTACCTCGCCGCCAACCAAGAGGTGGTCGCCCAGGTCACGGCGGCGTCGCGGCGGCCGTCGTGCGCCTTCGTCGACCGCTCGACCGCCACCTACACCTTGCTGATGACCGAAGTGCAGGACATGCGCGAACTGGCCCACCTGATGGTCGCCGACGCCCGCCGCCTGCAAAAGGCCGGCGACCTTGCCGGCGCGGCCGAGCATTACCGCACCCTGTTCCTCATGGCCCGGCATGTCGCCCAGGAAGGCTGCCTCATCCAACTGCTCGTCGGCCATGCGATCGAGGCGATCGCGTTCGCGCAGCTTCCCGAGTGGTCGTGGCACGACCGTCAGACGCCCGACCTCGTCCACGCGATGATCGTTTCGCTGGAAACGTCCGACGGCCTGATCGACCTGTACCTGCCGGCGCTGGAGACCGAATGGCTCATGCAGCGGCGGGTGTTCGAAACGACCGAGGCGGCGAAGTTTCTGGGGACGCAGAATCAAATCAACATGCTGGCGGGTTATCGCCGGATGTTCCCTTGGGAAGACGTCCGCTGGCGGCGGCTGGCCGACCTGTTGTTCGCCCGTCAGCTCGGCCGTTCGTTGGCGCACCTCAAGGCGACCGCAACGGCGACGACGTTCCCCGACCGTCTGCCGCTCCACCTGCCGCCGGGCGTCGACCCCACCGAGGCCGACGTGCAGCGGTGGTTCCGCACGACGCGGCTCATCGGGATGTTCTTCCCGGCGATGGAGGCCGTCGACGTCGCGGTGAAGAGGGGGACGACGCGCCGCCGGATGATGACCGCCTTCCTGGGGGTGCGCGAATACCAACTCCGGCACGACGGCCGATTGCCCGAATCGTTGGAGGCGTTGGTCGGCGCGGAACTGGCCCGCCGGCCGATCGACCCGTGGGCGGCCGACCAAGCGACGCTGCTCTACCCGGCCGCCGGCCTCGCCGCCCAGACCCGATTCGAGACGCCCGACCGCACGCGGCTGTATGACTCGCCGGGACGGCTGGTCGACCTGCCGGTGGGAACGCGCTTCGTCGGCAGCCTCGGCGCCCCCCCCATCCCGCGGAGCCATCCCTACCGCAAAAACGAAGAATTGCCGCGGACGACGGAAACCATGCTGCCGTTGCTTCGCTCCGCTTACGTCGCCGAAGACTAATCGCCGCCGGCCGAATTCCGTCCTTCGTTGGGACGCAAAGACCAAGTGTAGGGCGGAACTCCGGTCCGCCGCGAAGGGGCGTGGGGACGAAACTCCTTCTCCGGCCGCTGGGAAGGAGAAGGCTTCCGACCCAGCGGCGTATTCGGGCGGACCAGAGTTCCGCCCTACATAGATGTAGGTGATTAGGGATTTTCTAGGGCAGCCGTCCTTTGAGGAGATTGGGTTTGTACAGCCTGTCGAACAGGATGCTGAACAGATGGTCGTCGCGGTGATTGTATCGGAACTCGTACTCGGCCAAGTACACCGGAAAGTTC
>JBOFFD010001095.1:0-3096 GCA_051648425.1 Planctomycetia bacterium | reverse complement strand
CGGGGATGTACTACAGCCACGTCGACGAAGGCTTTTCGCCGGAAAACGTAACCATTCCGTCGAACATCGCGGCCCCTCTGCCGTACGACGTCACCCGCGTGCCGATCTTCTTCAGCATCTACTTCTGCATGACCGGCCTGCACGCCATCCACGTGCTCGTCGGCATGGGGGTCATCACCTGGATCCTCGTTCGGGCGATGAAGGGGCATTTCAACAGTGAGTATTACGGACCGGTCGACTACACCGCCTTGTACTGGCACTTGGTCGACTTGATCTGGATCTACCTGTTCCCGCTTTTGTACTTGATCCACTAAGACGGCGTCGCAAGCCCCTGAAGAGAGGAAACACGACAGCATGGCTCATTCCGACGCCGACCCCCACGACGGCCACCCGACCGTCGGACACGTTCTGCCGCTTTCGACGCTGTTCGGCGTTGCGGGCGCCTTGATGGTTCTGACCGGCCTGACGGTCGCGCTCAATGAACTGAAGTTCGGCGAGTACGACATCGTCGTCGCCATGTTCATCGCCACGGTGAAGGCGATCCTCGTCGGCCTGTACTTCATGCACCTGCGCTACGACAAGCCGCTCAACGCCTTCTTCTTCTGCGGTTCGCTGGTGTTCGTCTTCATCTTCCTGGCGGCCTGCCTGCTTGACACGCAACAGTCGCGGCCGACGGTCGCCGCCCGCGACACCGTGCTGATTCAAGACTTCGTCGACAAGGAACTGCTGACGGCGCCGGCCCCTCCGGCTGCCCCGGGCGCGGCCGTCCCGCCCACCATCGCTCCGGCTCAGGCTCCGGTTCCCGCTGCCAGCCCCGCCGCTCCTAAGAGCGACGACAAGCCGGTGGAAGCGAAGGCGGCCGCCGGGCCTCCCAAGGCTGAAGCCAAGCCGGAAGAAGCTAAGAAGAACTGTAACGACGGCGTCGCCAGGAAATCATTGAGCGGGCGGGAGTCGATCCCGCCCGCCTTCATTTCTTGGCCGAGGCTAAGACGTCCGCAGGGCGGCGGCGAGCCGGTCGAGGTCGGCGTCGGTGTTGTAGAAGTGAGGGCTGGCGCGCACCCGGCCGCCGCGGTTGCTCACTAAGACGCCCGCCCGGCGGCACGCCTGCACCACATTCTCCGGGTCGCGGCCGGGCAGACTGAACGAAACGATCCCCGACCATTCGTCGCCCACCCGCGGACTAAAGACTTCGGCGTGCAACGGCAGCAGGCGGTCGACCACGCCGTCGGTCAGCCGCCGGACCTTCGCCGCGATCGTCGTCGGCCCGACTTCGTTCAGCAGGGCCACGCAGCCGGAAAGCCCCGCCAGGCAGGCCATGTGATACGTGCCGCATTCGTAGCGTTGAGCGTCGTCCTTCAGCGTGAAATCGATCGTGCCGTAGTCGAACATGCCACGAACGCTCTTCCAACCGACGGTCGTCGGCCGCAAGGCGTCTTGCCGGGCGCGACGCACGTACAGCACGCCCGCGCCTTCCGGGCCGAGCATCCATTTGTGGGCGTCGGTCGCCAAATAGTCGACGCCCGCCGCCTCGACGTCGAGCGGAAAGACGCCCAACCCCTGAATGGCGTCGACCAACAGCTCGACGCCGTGCGCCCGACACAGCCGGCCGACCGCGTCCAAGTCACTGCGGAAGCCGCTGGCGTACTGCACCCAACTGATCGCCAACAGCCGGGTCCGCCCATCGATCGCGGCGGCCAGGTCTTCCAGCCAAATCCGGCCGTCGGGCTGCACCGGCGCCCACCGCACCGAAACACCCTTGCGGGCCAAATGAAGCCAGGGGTAGACGTTCGCCGGGTACTCGCCTTCGGGAACGACCACGTTGTCGCCCGGCCGCCAGTCGAAACCCTCGGCGACCAGCCCGACCGCCTCCGACGTGTTCTTCGTAAACGCGATTTCGGCCGGCGTCGCGTTAATCATCGCCGCCACGCCGGCCCGCGTCTCTTCGACCCGCCGCCACCAGCCGGCCAAATTCAGATCGCCGTTCGCGGCCAGGTCGTCGGCCCACGCCCGCACCAGATCGCGCGACCGCCGGCACAACGGCGCCACCGCCGCATGGTTCAGCGGCACGACGCCCGCGGCCAGGTCGAATTCCGTCGTCCGCGCGTCGGCCCACCGGTCGTGGAGGGGATCGCGGGATGGGGCGGGGGCGGATTCTTTCACGTCGACTCCCGGTAGAGGCCGTGTTCGGCGATGTAGGCGGCGACCGCGTCCGGCACGCGGTAGCGGATCGACCGGCCGGCGGCGACCCGCGCCCGCACGTCGCGGCTGGAGATTTCGACGGCGGGCATCTGCAACCGGTGGACGCGCACCGCCGCCGCGTCGGCCGGCGTCCAGGCGGCGCCGAAGACGTCGGCGAACCGTCGCGCCAGGGCGGCCGCCGTCGGCGCCACCTCTTCCACCGTGGTCCCTTCGGACGACGCCCCCGGTCGGCCGGCGGCGGCCACGGCCGCCAATCGGACGATTTCGCGGGCGTCCTTCCAGAGCGGCAACCCGGCGAGGTTGTCGGAGCCGACGAGCAGAACCAGGGCGGCGTCGGGGCGTTGGTCGTGCAGCTCGCGCAGCGCGTCGACGGTATAGCTGACGCCGGCGCGGCGCGCCTCCCAGTCGCTGACCACCGCGCCGTCGTTGCCGGCGGTCGCCAGGCGCGCCATGTCCAGCCGCTGTTCCGCCGCCGCGACCGTTCGATCCACCTTCCAGGGCGAAACGGCGGTCGGCAGGACGACGACGTGGTCGAAGCCGAGCTGTTCGCGCGCGGTTTCAAGCAGCAGCAGGTGCCCCAGATGGATGGGATCGAACGATCCGCCGAAGACGCCGATTCGGGGTGACGTCGCCATGACGTGAAAAGCCTCATCCTGCCGGGGACCGCAACGCTGGGCAGAATACGAAATTCGTGTGGGCCGAAACGCCGGGGTGGTTCCCTCGTAGTGCCGGCGTCCCGCCGGCCGGGTTCCCGTTGTGGTGCCGGCGTCCCGCCCAATGGTGCTTACTTTAGCCAACAGGCGAATGTCTGTAGGGCTTCAAGTGCTGTTTTGAAGCCCAAATTGGTGTTGAAAGGGCTGTAAACCGCCATCTCAGGCCCATTGATCGCTCTGACAA
>JBOFFD010001094.1:0-2041 GCA_051648425.1 Planctomycetia bacterium | reverse complement strand
AGGGATTCCTGGTCCGGTCGCTTCGACGGTGTACGGTTTTCGGAATCCCTTGCTCGCGCGGCGGGCTATGTAGACCGCGGCGTCAGTCTTGTTTTCGCGGCATGAGCAGCGAAATGGGGACGCGGGGCCGTTCCATCGTCGGGGCGGCCGACAACGGCACGGAATCGGCCCGCATCTGCGGCATGAGGTCGCCGACGTACTCCACTTTGTACGGTTGCAGCATCTCCGCCTTCCCCTTCAGCGGCACCGGGCCGATCGCGGTGAACTCGAAGAACGGCAGAGCGGCGATCCGTTCGTACGTCAGCTCGCCGACGACCACCTCGCCCGGCTTGGCCACCGACGACTCGAACCGGCTGGCCACGTTCACGGTGTCGCCGATGACCGTGTATTCCTTCCGCTTCGGCGAGCCCAAGTCGCCGACGATCGCCCGACCGGAATTCACCCCGATGCGCATCCGCAGCGGTTTGCGCTCCGGGTGCAGCGTGTTGTACGCTTCGACTTCCTTCTGCATCTGCAGCGCGGCTTCGACGGCGTTCAGGGCGTGGTTTTCCAACTCGACCGGGGCGCCGAAAAAGGCCAAAATGCCGTCGCCCAGGAACTTGTCGACCGTGCCCTGAAAGCGGAAGACGGCCTCGGTGAGCTTGCCGAAGATTTCATTAAGAACGTCGGCCACCTCGCGCGGCTGCATGTTTTCCGACATCGACGTGAACCCGCAGACGTCGGCGAACATCACCGTCAGTTCGCGCTCTTCCGCCTGCATTTCCTCAAGCGGGGCGTCGCCGTGCTTCATGTTCATCAGCCGGTCGACCACCGGCCCTTCGACGTACCGCCCCAGCCGGTCGATCATCTGCCGTTTGCGCTGCGCGTCTTCGCGCATGGCGAACTGGTCGAAGCCGACCGCCGCCAACAGCGCCAGAGCGGCCAGCAATTCGAGGTGCTGCTTGTTGAAGGTCTGGTCGATGCTGAGGGAGTCGGCATAGATGAGGCCGGAGGTCTTGCCGTTGTGATAGACGGGGACGCACAACACCGAGCGGATTTTCAGATCGGTGAGAGTGGCGCTGCCGGACATGGAGGCGTCGGTCACCAGAACGGCGCGGTTGTTGGCCAGCACTTCGCCGGTGACGCTGCGGCTGATGGTCATCGGGGTGGCGGCGTCGCCGTTGCGGCGTTTCACCGCCACGGGCGCCGCCTGGCCCTGGTCGTTCAAGAGGCAGAGGCAGACGTTGTCGGCGGGAATGCTGGCGTGGATGACCTGCACGACCGACTCGAACAGTTCGTTGCGGTCTTTGGCCTGGACCAACGATTCGGCGACGCGGCTGAAGAGGCCGACGATCTGACCGGCCAGCGCCAGCGGATCGGCCGACCCCGCCGTGGGGAGGGCGACGCTTGAACCGGCTCCGGGGGGGCGCGGCCGGGCGACCGCGCCGACGGCGACGCCGTCGTCGACCAAAGCGGCGGCCACGCCCGATTTGCCCGCCGCCACGGCCGGTTTCCCCATCAACCCCGAAAGCCGCGATTCCGGGCCGTCCAGGCCCGGCCGCGCTCCCAAGAGGCCGGAAGCCGGTGGCATTGTCGCCGCCCCGCCGGGCGCCGGCGTCGGCATGTCCCAGCGGTCGACCATTTGGCCGACGTCGATCGTCTCCATCCGCAGGCTTCCCCCGGCGTCGGCTTCGCTGATCACGACCGCCGGCGTGTACGGCTTAAAGACGAACTCGATCCCCGCAATCGTGAAGCGGTCGCCCGACGCCAACTCGCGCGGTTCCCGTATTTGCATCCCGCCGACGAGCGTGCCGTTGAGACTCTTCAAGTCTTCGAGCAACCACCGCCCGCCGCTCCAATGGACTCGCGCATGTTGTCGAGACATCTCCGGAATGTCGGGGAAGGGAAGCTGACAGGTCCGATTATCGCGGCCGAGGACGGCGACACCGTCGGCGTCCGTGGAGAACGGCTGGCCGTTCCGCACGTACGAGATTTGAAAGCGGGGGGCCGACGTTTCTGGCATCCGGGCCGATCCTCCCTGGCCGTCGCTCGTTGCATTCCG
>JBOFFD010001093.1:0-2292 GCA_051648425.1 Planctomycetia bacterium | reverse complement strand
GGTCGGGCGACGCCTCGACCACGTCGCCGCGGAACCCTTCCGCCTCCAAGACCTCGCCGACCGAAACATACAGGCGGGTGTTGGTCTTCCGGTTCGTGAACCACAACTTGCCGGCGCCGTCGACCACCATCGAGCCGGTGAGCACCACCTGGCTTCGGTCGGTGGCGCCGGCCGGCGCGACGTCGGTCCCTTTGGGCGCGAGCTGCGTCGGCCGAAAGACGTTCTTGTCGGCGAACAGCGTGAACTCGGGAGGCATCGGCGCGGACGGCCCTTTCGAGGGCGCCGGCAGTCTATCCTTCGCCGTCGCGTCGGCCAGGCTCACCGCCTCCACCGTCAATTGGACGTCGAACCGGTCGCTCGGCGTCGTTTTGCCGTCCGGCGCGATCGGCTTGAGGGAAAGGCGGCGCACCTGATGCAACAGCTTCGTGCCGTAGAACCGGTGCAGGAAGTCGGCCAGTTGATCGAGCGAACAGTGCATCCGCACGGCGAACGGCAGTCGGACGAGATGGTCGGCCTTCGTCTGGACGGCCGACGGCGTCACCGTCGGCTTCTCGATCTTCGCGGTCGTCAGCAGTTGGTGCAGGTACTCTTCATACAGCGTTTGGGCGACGTTGGTTTCGCCGGGCAGCGCCGCGGCCGTCCAAGCGCCTAGGTCGAACTCCGCGTCGCGCGTTGTTTCGCGCTCCAGCAGCTTGTTCTTCACCTGCTTTTCCAGGTCGGCCAGTTCCGCGTCCTTGGCGCGCAGCGGGGCCGCCAACCAGCCGTCGAACAGCTTCGGGGCGAAGTAAGCGCCGACGATCAGCACGACCACCGCGCCCAAGACCTTTTCCCGCTGGTTCATGCGTTGGGCCTTTGCTGAAGCGAGTCCTTGAGCCGTTCGCGCAGCTTCGCCCGTAGGAACGACGGCGCCTTGTCGATTTCCTTCTCGCGCTCTTCGTAGGGCAACGCCTTGATGCGCGCGATTAGGGCGGCGAGCGGGTCGTCCGCTTCGGCGGCGGGGGCCGGCGCTGCGCCCGGGGCGGCCGGCGCGGCGGTGACCGTGGCAGACCCGGAAGTCGCCGGCGGCGCCGCCACCAACTCCAGCGACGCCGGCTGGCGCACCATCGAACTGCCCATCGACGCCAACCGGAACCGCGAGTGAGCGTCGCCGGCCCGTTCGACGTACTGTTCCGTCGTCAACGGCTTGAGCTCCAGTTCGACGTCGAACTGCCACGGGAAGCCGGCCGCCCGCGCCACCGGGTTCATCCCCATCGGGTGGACGACGTAGTGATCGATCGTTTCCAGCGCCCACCCGGTTTGCGTCTGCACGACCGACGTCTGCGTCTGGGCGCGGCCAGTCAACCGAATCGTCGCCGGTTTGCCGGGGCCGCCGCCGATCCCCTCCAACTGCGTCAGCACCACCTTGGTGGTGTCGGGCAGGCTGCCCGTCAGGTCGACGAGTTCGCGCAGCCAGTCGACGTCGCCGTCTTTCCAGTCGCGGATCGAGGCGTGCCGCTGCAGGGTTGGCTGCGCCTTCTTCACTTCGTCGGCCAAGGCCGTCAACTGCTTCCGCTGGAAGTCGATGCGACGGGTCCGCTCGCGCAGTTGAAGTTGCAAGTTGCTGTAGAGGCCGAGCGGCACCAGGACGAGGACGGCCGCCGCCAGCATCTTCTGCGACCGCGTCGCGTTGCGGACGACCACCGGGCGTTTGGGAGCGAGGAAATCGACCGGCGGCGCGACGCCGGCCAACCGCCCCCGGGCCGCCAACCAGGCGACGACGTACTCCGACCCCAGCACTTGGCCGTCGGCGTCGACGAGGTCGTCGCAGGCGGCCGCCACGGGTTTGTCGGCGGCGGCCGCCAGGGCGTCGAGGTCGTCCGGGGCAAGGGCGCCGAGGGCGTAAAGCCTCTGGACGGCGTCGCCGCCGGTCTGGCCGCGGTACGACATCACCGTCCGGCGGACCTCGGCGGCCATGCGGGCGCCGGCGGGCTGATCGTCCGGCAGCGGGACCGTCCGCGACTGCACCAACTGCCGGCCCCACCACAGCGCCAGTTCCAGCCCGTCGCCGGCGGGATGGACGACCAAGGCGGCGCCCTCGACGGCGTCGTCGGGCGGCGCCAGCAGGAACGGGCGGGGCGTCACGCCGACGGCATTGAGGCCGGCCGCCTTGGTGATGGCCAGCACGGCGTCGACCAGCGACTTGGCGACGGCGGTCACCTGCAGTTCGCGTTCGTCGCCGCGCAGCACCGGATTCGCCTGGAAGTCGACGACGAGCGGATCGGTCGGCGTCGACCCTTCGCCCTCCATCGCCAT
>JBOFFD010001092.1:0-2209 GCA_051648425.1 Planctomycetia bacterium | reverse complement strand
CTCTACGCCAACTACTCGCTGCACTACGTCGGCGGCGTGCCGGGCGAGATGCTGTCGGCCGACTACTTCGGCGCCTTCGCCGAGGCGGTCGCCGGCCTAGTCGGCGCCAGCGACGCCCCTCCGAAAGACGGCGAAACGGCCGCTCCGCCGTTCGTCGGCATCCTGTCGAACGGCACGAGCGCCGACGTCAACAATGTCGACTGGTTCAACGGCGTGAAGCCGAAGATGCCGTTCGAGCAGATTCGGCTGGTGGCCCAAAGCGTGGCGGCGTCGGCGGCGGCCGCCTACAAGCGCATCGACTTCCGCGACGACGTCACGCTGGCGGCCGCCCGCGAGGAAATCAAGCTGGGCGTCCGCAAGCCGACTTCCGAGGAACTGGAACGGGCCAAGGGCATCCTCGAAAAAGCCAAAGGCCGCGAGCCGGGCGGCATAGACGAAATTTACGCCCGCGAAACCATGATGATGAACGACTTCCCCGACCAAGTTCCGCTGTGGATTCAGACGCTGCGGGTGGGCGAACTCGGCGTGGCGGCCATCCCCTGCGAAGTGTTCGTCGAAATTGGTCTGGCGGTGCGCGAAACCAGCCCACTGAAACCCGCGTTCACCGTTTCGCTGGCGAACGGGTACAACGGCTACCTGCCGACGGTGCGGCAGCACGGCCTGGGCGGCTACGAAACCTGGCGGGCGAAATCGAGCTACCTGGAAGTCGACGCCGAACCAAAGATCCGCGCGACCATCGACCGGCTGTTCCACAAGATCGCTCCCTGACTCCAGCCAAGCGACGCCGTCGTCCGGAAATAGGCCCGCTTCGGCGACTACAATCCCCTGACACGATCACCACCCCGGCTTGGTCGGGCGTCCGACGGCGGACGCGCGACTCGGCCGCCCAGGAATCCCCGCTCATGGCCGATTGGATCGAAGAAGGCTCGCCGGCGCCCGACTTCACCCTGCCCGCCGACGACGGCTCGACCGTCACACTTTCCAAACTTCGCGGCAAACCGGTCGTCGTCTATTTCTATCCCAAAGACGACACCCCCGGCTGCACCACCGAAGCCTGCGGTTTCCGCGACAATTTGGCCGCCCTCGCCGAGCACGGCGCCGTCGTCTTGGGAATCAGCCCCGACGACGTCGCCAGCCACGGCAAGTTCCGCGACAAGTTCAGCCTCAACTTCCGCCTGCTGGCCGACGTCAACCATCCCACCGCCGACGCCTTCGGCGCCTGGCGCGAAAAAAACATGTACGGCAAGAAGTCGATGGGCATTCAACGCTCGACCTTCCTCATCGACGCCGCCGGCAAGGTCGCCAAGGTCTGGAAGTCGGTGAAGGTCGACGGCCACGTCGAAAAGGTGCTGGAGGAAGTCGAGAAACTGACCGCCGGCTGACCCTTCTTTTCCCTTCTTTTCCCGTCCCGTTAGCCGCCGCTTTCCGCAGCGGCGCGTCTTTTTTGCATCGACCGTCGGCAGCCGAAGGACGCGACGCCCGGGAAAGCGGCGGCTCTCGAAGACTCGCGGATTGTTTTCCTAGGCGCGGGCGGCCTGCCGCCGACCAAGTCTATAGAATTGCACTAGCGTAACTCTTTCGACCTCCTCGACGCATGCGCGCTTTCGTTCCAGCTCCGTAGTCCGTAAAAGGATGAGACGGTCGACGAAAGGAGACTCGCCATGGCGATTCGCTTCGATAAATTCACCGTGAAGGCCCAAGAGGCCGTCCAGCGCGCCCAACGGGCGGCGTCGGACCGAGGCCAGCAGGTCGTCGAACCGGTGCATCTCTTGGAAGCCCTGCTCGACGAGAAAGACGGCATCGTTCAGCCGATGCTGGCCAAGCTCGGCGTCGACGTCGGCCAGGTGGAACGGATCGTCCGCTCTGAAATCGACCGCCTGCCGCGCGTCAGCGGCGTTTCCGGCGGCGAGGTTCTTTCCAACGACACGAAGGCGACGCTCGAAGCCGCCCAGACCCGCGCCGAACAAATGCGCGACCAATACACCAGCACCGAACACATCCTGCTGGCGCTGGCCGGCGTCGGCAAGACCAAAGACGTCTTTCAGATCAGCGGCGTCTCTGAAAAAGAACTCTTACAGGCGCTGCGAAGCGTGCGCGGCGGCGCCCGCGTCGACGACCCCAACCCCGAAGGCAAATACCAGTCGCTGGAAAAGTACGGCCGCGACCTGGTGCTGCTCGCCAAACGCGGCAAGCTCGACCCGGTCATCGG
>JBOFFD010001091.1:0-3436 GCA_051648425.1 Planctomycetia bacterium | reverse complement strand
AACTTGAAGGAGCAGCCCCTATGGCCCACGTGGTCACGCAGCGTTGCAACAACTGCCGCTACACCGAATGCGTCGTCGTCTGCCCGGTCGAGTGCTTCTACGAAGGCCCGACCATGGTCTACATCAATCCGGAAGAGTGCATCGACTGCGAAGCGTGCGTTCCGGAATGCCCGGTCGAAGCGATCTTCCATGAAGACAACGTGCCGGCCGAGTTCGGCGCCGACGTCGACCTGAACCGCGATAAGACGGCGGCCGGCGACTTGGCGAACATCACCGAAAAGAAGACCCCGCTCGCCAGTTGAGCGCGGGCCGAACGTTGGATCGGTCCACGCGCGACGCCGGCCGCTGGCGGGCGCGGTTGGATTGGGTTTAGCGGTTTCCGGCGAATTCACCTGCCGTTTCTTCGACGCCGGTCGTTTTGCCGTTCGCCGTGAATACGATGGATGCCGTCGCATCGCCGCCGATTGAACCGGCGCGTCGCGCGACCCATGAGTTAGGACCATGCTTCTCTTCATCGCTCAGTTGATCGGCTACCTGGTGGGGAGCATCCCCTTCGGCTACGTCGTCGTTCGGTGGCGCACCGGGCAGGACGTCCGCGGTCTGGGCAGCGGCAACATCGGGGCGACCAACGTCGGCCGGGTGCTGGGCTTTCGGTACTTCGTGCTGGTCTTCGCGCTCGACCTACTGAAGGGGGCGCTGCCGACCGCAACCGCCGTCTTTCTGCAACGATGGTCGGCCGACGGCCCACGCGCCGCCGAATTCTTGTACATGCCGGAATTGATCGGTCTCGCCGCCATTCTGGGCCACCTCTTTCCCGTCTACTTGAACCTGCACGGCGGCAAAGGCGTGGCGACGGCCGTCGGCGTGCTGCTGATGCTGGCCCCGGTGCCGCTCGCCGCCGCGGTGGTCGTGTTCGGCCTGACGCTGCTGGTCACGCGCATCGTGTCGGTGGCGTCGGTGGCCGCCGCCGCCGGCTTCCTTCTCTGTTTCTTCCTGTCGCACCACGCCCCGCTCGACCGTCCCTACTGGGCGCTTACCGCGATGGCGACGGCGACCGCCCTGCTGGTCTGGGGCCGGCACTGGAGCAATATGATCCGGGTCGCCCAAGGGACCGAACCGACGGTTCGTTTCAGGCGGCCGCCGACCGCTCCGCCCAACCTGCCGCCCAACCTAACGCCCGAAGCGCCGACGGCGGGCGACGCGGCGTGAAAGGAACCGGTTCGTGAGCGACGACGCCGGCGGATTCACCGTCATGGGGGGCGTGGCCCGCTACCCCGCCCGCACCCTCGCCCTTTGGTTCTTCGGCCTCATTTTCTTCGGCGCCGTGCTGCTGTACATACCCCCGCTCAGTCAAAACCCCGGCAACCCACCGCTTTCGTTCGTCGACTGCCTCTTCACCGCCACCAGCGCCGCCTGCGTCACCGGCCTCACGGTCGGTTCGACCCCCGACCTGTTCTCGGTCTACGGCCAGGTGGTGATTCTGCTGCTCATTCAGCTCGGCGGCATCGGCATTTTGACCCTCACCACGATGATCGTGTCGATGTTCGGCCGACGCGACAACCTGCGTCAGCGCTGGACGATGGCCGAGACGCTGGGCAGCCGGGTCACCGACGACGCCCGCAACCTGGTCGCGCGGGTGGTGCTGGTCACGCTGGTCATCGAACTGCTGGGGGCGGCGTCGCTGATGGTCACGTACCGGGGGCGCGGCATGGTCTGGCCCGACGCGATTTGGACCGCCCTCTTTCATTCAGTGTCGGCCTTCTGCAACGCCGGCTTCGCGCTGCACAAAGACAACCTCATGCCCGACGTCGGCGATGTGAACGTCAACCTCACCATCTGTTCGCTCATCATCGTCGGCGGCCTGGGCTTTCCGGTGCTGTTCGACCTCGCGCGGATGGTGCGTCGGCCGCGCGGCCAGCGGTGGCACCGCCTGTCGCTGCACACGAAGTTCATGCTGCTCGGCACCGTCGTCTTCATCGTCGGCGGCGCGGTCTTGTTCTGGGTGTTCGAGCGTCACAACGCGCTGCGGTCGTCGAGCGGCGTCGAGCAGATTCTGGCGTCTTACTTTCAATCGGTGACGACCCGCACGGCCGGCTTCAACACCGTCGACATGGCGGCGCTCACCAGTGCGACGCTGTGGATCATGATGATTGGTATGTTCGTCGGCGCCGGCCCCTGCTCGACCGCCGGCGGCGCGAAGATTTCCACGGTGATGGTGCTGGTGGTCTTCGCGTACAGTCGGCTGGTCGGTCGCCAGCGCGCCAGCGCGTACCGGCGGACGGTGTCGTCGGAAACGGTCGGACGGGCGATGGGCGCCATTTTGACCTACGGCCTGTTGGCCGCCGCCGGCGTCACGCTGCTCTTGGCCGTCGAGCCGGCCGGCGCCTTCAGCAGCAAGTTCGGCGGCGCCTTCCTCGACCGCGCCTTCGAGGTCGTCTCGGCCTTGGGCACCGTCGGTCTCAGCACCGGCCTGACGCCCACCCTCAGCACCGCCGGCAAGCTGGTCATCATCGCCCTCATGTTCGTCGGACGGGTCGGCCCGTTCACCTTGTTCGTCGTGCTGGCCCGCCCGCCGGCCGACGACCCGATCGTCTACCCCAAGGAAGACGTGATCCTGGGTTGACGCGGCAGACTTCACCACCATCCACCCTCACGCACGGAATCCCGCACCGATGGCGAATTATCAACGACGGTTCGTCGTACTCGGCTTGGGGACGTTCGGTTCGTCGCTGGCCCGCCGGCTCTCCGACAACGGCTGCCGAGTCACCGGCGTCGACTCGTCGGAAAAGGCGGTCGTCGAACTACAGGACAAACTGTACGAGGCGGTGGTGGCCGACGTCACCGACCGCGACGCGCTCGAACGGCTGCTGCTGAACAACGCCGAGTCGGTGTTCATTTCGCTGGGCGAGAACATCGAGCGCAGCATCATGGCGGCGCTGCATGTGAAAGAGCTGGGCGCCCGGCAAATCTTCGCGAAGGGCGTGACGGAAGTGCACGCGCGCATCTTACGGCGGCTGGGGGTGGAACGGGTGATCTTCCCCGAGGCGGAAATCGCGGTGCAGGTGGCCGACGGCGTGACCTGGCCGAACGTGCTCGACAAACTGAAGATCGACCCGAACTACAGCGTGGTGGAAATCGCGACGCCGACCTGTTTGTCGGGGAAATCGCTGCAAGAGGCCGACCTGCGGCGGGTGTACGGCGTCTTAGTGGTGGCGATTAAAGACGCGCTGCGGAACACGGTGGAGCTGGCCCCCACCGGCGACTTCGTCTTAAGCGACGACCACGAACTGGTGGTCATCGGCCGGCACGACGCGCTGGGCCGCTTCCGCGAACTGAAATAATCTTCATAGCCCGCCGCGCGAGCAAGGGATTCCGACTCCTTCGTTCTTACTCCGCCGGCGGGGAACTCGGCGCGGTGCGGTTTTCGGAATCCCTT
>JBOFFD010001090.1:0-5431 GCA_051648425.1 Planctomycetia bacterium | reverse complement strand
CGGCCCGGCTGGCGGGTGACGGCGGCGGTGCTGCGGGGCAAACACACCGCGCTGGGGGCGGCGGCCGACCGCGTGGTGGTGTTGGACGACGAGTCGCCCGACCCGGCGGCGTACGAAGCCGTCTTCCCGCTGCGGTGGTGGGAGTGGGACGGCGCGCTGCCGACGGCGGCCGTTCCCGCCACCAAGGTGGAACGGTGTCTGCGCGACGTGTTTCAGATCGAACCGACGGCCGATCTTAGCGGCTACGTCTTACCCGTCGACGCGGCGGCGGTCGAACGCGCCCGCTGCTGGTTGGAGCGAACGCTGCGAGGGGTCGCGCCATGGACGGGCGGCGACGGGGCGAAGGCGCCGGTGGTGTTGCTGCATTACGAGGGGAATACGTCGACGAGTCGGAAGAATCTGACGCACGACGACGCGCGGCGGCTGGCGCGGTGGATTCGCGAGCGGGGATTGACGCCGGTGGTGTTGGATTGGGACGACCGGTCGCCGCTCGCGAAGGAAGGGTTGGCGGCGCGACCGGAGCCGCGCGACGCGCTGTGGCCGACGCCCGGCGTGGGGGACGCGGCGACGCTGGCGGCGCTGATCGGGTGGGGACGGGCGTTCGTCGGCATCGACAGCGGGCCGCAAAAGGTGGCGGCGGCGGTGGCGGCGACGCCGGCGGTGGGGGTGTGGACCGGCCACCATCCGCTGCACTACTGCGCGCCGGCGGCGCACATGGTGCACATCGTGCCGGAAGACCACGTCCGGCTGCTGCGGGTCGATCGGGACGCGGGCGGACGCCGATTCGCGGAGCTGTATCGACACGAGAAGTACGGCGCGGGACGGCGCGTCGATGCGGTGCTGAAGGCGATGGGCGAGGCGTTGGACGCCGGCGGTTGATACACGACGGCGGCGGAAAACCGACGGGAAGGTCTCCGCGCGAAACGGTTTCGGTGGTAGGAAGAGACCGGCAAGCGCCAAAATTCATGCGCCCGAATTCATGCGGAAGGGATTCACAATGATCGTCGTGACCGGCGGAGCGGGATTCATCGGATCGAACGTGGCGGCGGCGCTCGACGCCCGCGGCGAGGAGTTCGTCGTCGTCGATCGGCTGAAGGCGGGCGAGAAATGGCGGAACATCGCCGCGCTCAACCCGGCCGCCATCGTCGACCCCGCCGAACTGCGGCCGTGGCTGCGGCGTCGGGCGGGCAAGGTGCGGGGAATCGTCCACCTGGGGGCGGTTTCGTCGACGACCGAAACCGACGTCGACAAGATCGTGCGCAACAATCTGACGCTGAGTCAGGAACTGCTGGCGTTCAGTCTGAAGACCGGGGCGCGGCTGGTGTACGCCTCGTCGGCGGCGACCTACGGCGACGGTTCGCTCGGCTTCGACGACGACGCCGACCCGGCGGCGCTGGCCCGCCTGCGGCCCATGAACCCGTACGGTTGGAGCAAGCACCTGTTCGACCGGCGCGTGGCGGTGGTGCGCGAGCGGCACCCGCCGTCGGCGGCGCTGGTCGTCGGGTTGAAGTTCTTCAACGTCTACGGGCCGCACGAAATCCACAAGGGGCCGCAGCAGTCGTTCCAGGGGCACGCGCTGCGGCAGGCGACGGCCGACGGCGTCGTGAAGCTGTTCCAAGGCGAGTTTTCCCGCGATTTCGTCTACGTCGGCGACTGCGTCGACGTGATGCTGTGGCTGCTGGACCACCCGCGCGTCGGCGGCCTTTTCAACGTCGGGACGGGAACGGCGCGACGGTTCGAGGACGCCGCGGAGGCGGTGTTCGACTCGCTGGGCATGCCGCGCCGGATCGACTACGCGCCGCTGCCGGAGATTCTTCGGGGCAAGTATCAGGGCTTCACGCAGGCGCGGATGGAGCGGTTGCGGGCGGCGGGTTTTTCGGCCCCGTTCCACACCGTGGAGGAAGGGTTGGCGAAGTACGCGGCGTGGTGGAAGAGCCGGTAGACGCGACGAGGAGTGCCAGTGCCATGACAGTGACGCCGCGCGACGTCGTTCCGGAGAAAGCTTCCGCTGAAGAAGCGGCCGCGCTCGCCGCCCGCTTCGCCGGCCGGCGGGTGCTGGTCTTGGGCGACGCGATGGTCGACGCGACCGTGCGCGGCGCCTGCCGGCGGCTGGCGCCCGACGCGCCGATTCCGGTGCTGGAGGTCGGCGCGCGGGCGTCGGCCCGGCGGCGGCCGGGCGGGGCGGCGGCGGTGGCCGGTTTGTGTCAGGGGCTTGGCGCCGAAGTGCGGCTGGCGGCGCTCGTCGGGCGCGACGCCGACGGCGCGTTCCTGCGCCGACTCTTCGCGACGACTGACATGAGGTTGACGATCGACCCGCGGCGGCCCACGACCCGCAAGACGCGCTATTTGACGCACTCGCCGACGGCGCCGGCCCGGGGCGGCTTCATTCCGCTGCTGCGGGTCGACCGCGAATCGACCGACCCGCCGACGCCGGCGGTGGAAGACGAACTGCGGAAGGCCGTGGCGGCGCTGCTGCCGTGGGCCGAGGCGGTGTTGATTTCGGACTACGGCAAGGGGGCGTGTACGCCGCGGATCGTCGGCGAAGCGGTGGACTGGTGTCGACGGCATGGCACTCCGGCGCTGGTCGACCCGGCGCGGGGCGTCGATTGGAACCGCTACGCCGGCGCCGCCTGCCTGAAGGCGAACGACGACGAACACCGGTTGTACGAGGCCGCGCACGGCGGTTCGTGGCGGGGGTGCGTCGACCGGTTGGTGGTGACGCGCGGCGCCGCCGGCCTGACGCTGTTCGAGCGGGCCGGCCCGCCGACGGAGTTTGCCGCGGCGCCGCGGCGGGTGGTCGACCCGGCGGGAGCCGGTGACACAGTATTGGCAGTGCTGGGTCTGGCGGCGGCGGCGGGCGGCGATTGGCCGACGGCGTGCCGACTGGCGAACGAAGCCGCCGGCCGGCAGGTCGAGCGGTGGGGCGTGCGGCGGCTTCGACCGCGCGGCCTTCGACCGCGCGGCCTGCGGCTTCGCGAGGGTGGGAAGGGCGTCGGCGGACGACGGGATCAACGGCGACGAGAGTAACGGGGTGACGCATGGTCCGGCCCACGGAAAACGAGTTCGTCGCGCTGCTGGAGGACGCGAAGCGGATTCAGAACCAGCAGGACGTCGACCTCGTGCGGCTGTGGCGCCGGCTGCGGCCGTTGTTCGGCAGCCAAACCTTCGGCGCCGCCGGTCCGTCGTCGTCTTCCTCGTCGTCGGCGTCGAGCGGGTCGCGGTCGTCGTCGGCGCCGCCGGGCTACTCCACCGCCTGCTGCGAGAACGTTCCCTCGGTGCTCTACGTCGCTATGTCCGTGATCGACCCCGACGCCGGGTTTGACAACTACACGCCCTGTCGGTGCCTCCCGTTGATCTATCTGGTCCTGTATGGGGGCGGGGGCGGCTATTGGAGCGGTTCGGTGCTGATGTCGGCGTCGCTGCCGCCGCCGGACGGTTCGCCCGATGGAAGGCGCGGGCACAGAAGATTCGGCTGCGACGTCTCCGGCGACGGGCAAGACCCGGTGTTGAACGCCACGGACGGCGGCGGCAGTGCGCCGGTGTTGAACGTTCGGTTTTGGTGCGAGGACGGCGAGTACTTTCTTGACTTCCCGAACACCCCGCAAGGGGTCGAGGTGCAGGCGTCGGGGGAACGCGGCCGGTCGGCGGGGATCGGGTCGGGCGACGGGCATCCGATTTGTCAAGCGGGTGTCACCACCGAGGAACGGGGTTCGTTGGGCCGGGTCGCGGAAATCACGCGCGGGCACGTCTGCTGCGGCGAGACGGCGGGCGTGGGGCGGTCGCGGCGGATCGGCTTCGACGCGGCCTTCTTTACGCCGGCGCTGAACCTCTGTTGCGGCGGGCCGAGGAACCAAGAATTCGGCAACTACCATCCGTGGACTCAGTACGGCGTGGTGGTGTACAACCACCTCTGCATCGAGCCGTCGTCGGGGTCGCCCGGCTCTTCCGGCTCGAGCGCCGCGAGTTCGCCGGCCTCGTCGAACACCTCGTCGCCGACCTCGTCGAACACCTCGTCGGAATCGTCGCGGACGCCGTCGTGCTGTGGCCCCGACTTCGACTATCCGGAGTTCGTCGACTGCTACATCGACGGCTGTTACTTGCAGACGTTCACTCTGGCCCGCGTCGGGCCGCAGAAGTGGATTTTCGACATCGAGGCCGGCGCTCCGCCGGGCGAACCGGTCGCGTATCCGGGTTTGTACTTGGAACTCGTCTGCCGCGACGGCGGCGAAGTCGGCGGCGGTCCGCCGAGCGGCATACCGGTCTTCGTTTTGTCGGGACGGCTTGGGCCGGACGGAGACACCCAATTCAAAACGACGTTGAACGTCGAGACTTCTGAATTCAGTTGTTCGCCGTTCGTCGGCGTGTTCGGCGGCGTGCCGGCCCCGCCGTCGCTGGGCTGTCCCGGCAGCGACGTTCAGTTCACGGTTTCTTCGTAGGAGGCTCGCGCGATGCCCTGGCCTCTGACGAACGGCGACGTCGAGACGTTGCAGCATCTCCTGAGACGGCAGCAGCAGCACGCCGTCGACATCGAACGCTTGTGGCGGCTGGTCGCGCAGCTTCCCAAAGATTTGCCGTTGGCGGCGCTGGGCGGGGAACCACTCGACGCGGCGTCGAGCGCATCATCGAGTTCGCCGTCGGGGTCGCCGTCGGGGTCGTCGACAGGGCCGTCGGCGAGTTCCGCCTCTAGCGGGCCGTCGTCCGTTTCGTCGTCGAGCCAAAGTTCCACCGCGTCGCCGTCGTCCATTGCGTCGTCGAGCGAGTCGCCGTCGTCCATTGCGTCGTCGAGCGAGTCGCCGTCGTCCTTGACGAATTCCTCGTCGGCCGCCAATTCATCGGGTCTGTCGAGCGCGGCCGGTTCGTCCGGTCTGAGTTCGGCGTCGAGCGGTTCGCCGGCCGGCTCGTCCGGTTCGTCGCACCCGCCGGCGTCGTCGTCCAGCGCGACCAGCGACGGCAGCGGCTCCACGGCGTTCAGTTCGTCGTCGGGCGGCGCGTCGAGTTCTTCGCCGGTCGACACGAACTACATCGTTCAGACCATCGACGGCGACGAGCGAATCATCACCGAAGGCCCCAACGACTTCCTTCTTCATTAAGGGTGGAAGAATGCCGAATAAGACGATCAACCAACTCTCGGTTGCGGAAGACTTCTATGGCGATTGGGAGTTCCCGACGTGGGACGTCGGCAGTTTAGACACCCGGAAGGTAACCGCCACCGAGGTCTCGAACTGGATTCGTGACGTCGATTTCGGCAGGCGGTCGGCGTTGCCGAACGTTCGGCCGACGGACAAGTTGTTCATCAACCGCTCCGGACTGGTTTACCCGGTGACCGCGGCGGACGTCGCGGCGAGCATCCTTCCGGGAAGTCCGGTGTTGCCGCCGGCCTGGAGAGGTCTGACGCCAAGCACGTTTGACGACGAGTTCGACGACGAGTCGT
>JBOFFD010001089.1:0-1624 GCA_051648425.1 Planctomycetia bacterium | reverse complement strand
GCCGTTGGGCGACGTCGTCGAAGCCGGGCGGGTTGGAGAGGTACAGCACCGGGTCGCCGGCGTTGCGGAACGGAACGCCGCCGTAGGTGGTGGGAAGGAAGCCGCAGCCGTAGTTGCTGGCGCCGCCGCTGGTTCCCTTGGCGCTGGTTAAGACGACGTAGCCGGGAAGGTCGTCGCTTTCGCTGCCGAGGCCGTAGATGGTCCAGGCTCCGAAACTAGGCCGACCGAACAATTGCGAGCCGGTGTTCATCAGAATCTGAGCAGGCGCGTGGTTGACGGCGTCGGTCTGCATCGAACGGACGAGACAGAGGTCGTCGACGATCTTCGCGGTGTGCGGCAGCAGTTCGCTCAGTTCAATGCCCGCCCGCCCGTGTTTGGCGTAGGCGAACTTAGGACCGAGCAGCGCGGAGTTCGGTTTGATGAACGCGGCGCGGTAGTCTTTAAGAAGCTCGGCCGGCGGCAGTTGGCCGTCGCGTTTCTTCAGCTCCGGCTTGGGATCGAACAACTCGAGGTGGCTGGGGGCGCCGGCGTGGAAGAGATAGACCACCCGTTTCACTTTCGGTGTGAAGTGAGGCGGACGTGGGGAAAGCGGCGACGCCGGCGCGGCGGCGGAAGCGTCGCGTTGAAGCAGGTTGCTCAACGCCAGCGAACCGAAACCCAAACCGCAGTCGCGAAGAAACCAGCGTCGGGCCGTGGCGTTCATCGGCGTTCCTCGTCGTTCCTCGTCGAATGCGAGACTAAGGTGAAGCACTCGGCCCGCACCGTCGCGCGGGCCGGCTTAAGATCCGCGGAAGTCAGTTTCCGGCGGGGGCGGGTTGATCGCCCAGCAACTTCAGAACAGCTTCTTCGAGGGCTTCCTTGCCGCGGAGGTCCATCGACACGATCTTACCGTCGCGGTCGAGCAGGAAGGTCTTCGGGATGGCGTTCACGAAGAATTTCTTCGCCAGCGGGTTTTCCCAGCCGGCTTTGTCTTCGTCGGCCGGGAAAAAGATCTGCGGCCAGGCGATTTCCTTTTCCTTGACGAATTCCTTCAGGTCGTCCGCGCTCTGATCGAGGCTGACGCCGACGACTTCAAACCCCTTCTCATGGAGCTTTTCGTAGACTTCCTTGACGTGCGGCATCTCGGCGACGCAGGGACCGCACCACGTCGCCCAGAAGTCGACCAGCACGACTTTACCGCGCAGCGATTTGACGTCGAATTTATCGCCGTCGAGGTTGGGGCCGGCCAAGTCCATGACGGTGTCGAACAGCTCGGCCTGTTTCAATCGTTCTTCCAACGTTTCGACCTGCGGGTGGAGTTTCAACGCGGCGACGCCGTCCTTGTACACGGCGACGGCTTCCTTGTTCTTCCCTTCCGCCGACAGCTTCATCGCGTGCATCATGTACAACTGAATGGCGAACGGGCCTTTGAAATGACGCTTGGCGTAGTCGCGCAGCGCCGCGCCGACGGCTTGGGGGTCGGCGTCCTTCGCTTCCACTTTGCGACGCAGCATCATCGCTTCGCCGAAAGCCGCTTCCGAGCTTTTGGGATCCTTCTTCACCAATTCCGCGACGAGGGTTTCCAGCACCGGCAGATACTTCTTTTCGTCGACCTCGGCGCCGAAATTCAGCGCGGTCATGCGGG
>JBOFFD010001088.1:0-4057 GCA_051648425.1 Planctomycetia bacterium | reverse complement strand
AACGACGGCTTCAAGGCTGCGGAAGCCGCCCCAGGTGGCGACGGCGACGAGGTTGAGGACGGCGCCGAGCGGACGGCGGCGAAACGCTGGCCGAGGGACGAAACGTCGGCCATGAAGAACCCTCCGTGCCGTCGCCCATTCCTTCTATGTCATCAACCAACTTCCCTGCCAAGCAGAATCAAACGGCCCTGGCGGCGACGCCACCAGGGGTTGACCGGTCGCGGCGCCGGGGGTATGACGCGCATCGAGAGCCGCCGTCTACTTCGCCATCCCATCATTGACACACGGTCGACGCCGCCCGGTGTTTCCGGCGGTCGTCGGCGTCGCACCCTCGACGGCCGGCTTCAGTCTCGATGCTGCCGCGACGACACGTCGCGTCGTTCGACGAGTGGAGAGGGACCGCGGGGATGGCGCAGAAATTGATCAACGAATCGCGTCGGCTCGGCCGGCGGGCGACGGCCGTCGCCCTGGCCTTTTCCGTCGTCGGCTGCATGCGGGACGTAGCGTTCCTCGCCGACGGCGAGTCGACCGACCGTTTGAAGCCGAAGGCGCCGGCGGCCAACCCCGACACCGTCGAACTGCACTACATCTTTCTGCAACGCGATCTGCGCGACCACCTGCTGACCGACGCCCTCTGGCGGGAAGCCGACGAACTGGCCGTCCCGCTCGACGTCAAAGCGAAACTGAACGACAACGGCCTGCGCGTCGCCAAGCTGGGGTCGCGGTTGTCGACCGACGTCTTGAAGCTGTTGGAAGAAAGCGGAACGGCGGGCCTTGGGCGCCGGCACAACACGACGTTCGGCCAGTTGGTAAAGGTGCAGACGACCGACGTCGTCGAACGGTGGCCGTTGTTCGAGATCAACGGCGCGCAGTCGCGCGGCGAGGAACTGACTAACGCTCAGGGGTTCTTCCATCTGTCGGCGTACCGCGGCGCGGGCGACGACGTCCGACTCTCGATTCTGCCGGAAATCGAATTCGGCGAGCGAAAGACCCGGCACGTGGCGGCGCCCGATCTGACGGGCTGGCAGGTCCGCAGCGACCGCGAGAGCCGACCGTTTCCGTCGCTGCAAAGCGAAATCACGGTCGCGCCGGGCGAGTACCTTCTCGTCGGGGCCGACGCGAACCGCACCGGCGGCATGGGATTCCGCTTCTTCGTCAAACAACTGCCCAACGGCAAGTACCAGCAAACGGCGCTGTTGATCCGCGTGGTTCGGCCGTCGGCCGAGGCGCTGTACACCGCCGGCTACCGGTTCGACGAGTTCTTCCTTTCCCCCAGCGCCCGCGACGCCGATCCGCAGGCCGCCACGCCGGCGACCGCGCGGGCCTTGGTCGACGAAACCGCCCAGCGGACCAATCGCAAGGGATCGGCTGCGCGATGACGTGGAGTGATTCGCCGGAGAGGCCGACATGGTCGCACCTCGGCTGTTGACGCGCGAACACGCCGCGCTCATGGATTGGGTTCCGCTCGATTCGCAACTGGTGGTCGAAATCGGCTGCGGCGACGGCGCGCGGGCGGACTATTTCCGGTCCTTCCATCCGTACGTCCGCTACGTCGGCGTCGAAAACCACCCGGAAGCGGTCAATCGCGCGGCGGGTCGGTTGGATCGGCTCGTCGTCGACGATCCGTCGCAAGCGACGGCTGAGTCGTTGGCCGTCTCCCCCGGAACCGTCGACTGCCTCGTCTACGCCAACGCACTGGAACGGATGGCCGACCCCGTCGCCGTGCTGCGGCGTCAGGCCGAATGGCTGAAGCCCGACGGCGTGGTCGTCGCCGGCGTCTTGAACGCGGCGTCGATCCAACGACTGATCGCGGGCGCGACGCCAGCCGCGGCCGATCCGGACGATGCGTTCGAGGAATCATTGCGGCCGTACCCGTTGCGGCGGTTGCGCCGAATCTTTGAAGCCGCCGGCTTGACGATCGAGCGAGTGACGTACGTTGGCGAGGACGGTGGTCTCTCGGCGCGGACGCGGGAGCCGTTGGCGTCGCTCGCGGCCGCCGTCGGCGTTGACGCCGAACAGTTCGTGCGGAACGCGGAGACGGCCGAGTTCGTCGTCCAGGCGGTGAAAAGCGACGCGAAGACGCGACGGCTGCTTGTCCAAGCGTATTGCGGGGAGGTGATGGCGTGCGGCCGAGTGCGCGTCGACGAGCCGCTGCGGGCGTTGGCTACGGTCCCCGGTGTTCGCTGCGTCGTCTCCGACCGGGGCTTCGCCATGCGGCTGGGAACGCCCGGCGAGGAGAAAGTCGCGGTGCTGCAACGACTTTTCCTGGGCCACCCGGAAAACATTCCGATGCTGCGCGACCTGGTGCAACGCGGCTACCTTGTGGTGGCCGAGATGGACGACGATCCGTTGGCGTGGAAACGTCACGCGGAATCGCGGCTCGTCACCTATCGCGCGGTCCACGCGGTGCAGACGTCGACGGAGCCGCTGGGGCGGTTCTTCTCGACCCTGAATCCGAACGTGGGTGTCTTTCCCAATCAATTGCTACGTCTGCCGCCGCCGCGCGACGCCGCCGACAGTCCGACCGTGCGCGTCTTTTTCGGGGCGCTGAACCGGGGGCCGGACTGGACCCCGTTGATGCCGGCGATCAACCGCTGTCTGCGGGATTTCTCGGGCCGGTTGTCGTTCGAGGTGCTCAGCGATCGACCGTTTTTCGAGGCGCTTGACACCGATCGCAAGCAGTACGCCGACTTCCAACCGTACGACCGCTACGTGGCGACGCTGCGGACGTGCGACGTGGCGCTGCTGCCGCTGGAACCGACGCGCTTCAACGGCATGAAGTCGGATTTGAAGTTCTTGGAATGCGCGGCCCACGGCGTCGCCGCGCTGGCGAGCCGGACGGTGTATGAAGAGTCGGTGGTCGATGGGTCCACCGGTCTTCTTTTCGGAAGCGTCGACGAGTTCGAGGCGGGATTCCGCCGGCTCGTCGTCGACGGCGACCTGCGGCGACGGCTGGCGCGAAACGCCTACGGCTGGGCGGCGGGCCGACGGTTTTTGGCGATGCACTTTCGCCGACGGCTCGACTGGTACCGCAAGCTGCTCGACGATCTGCCCCGACTGACGGCCGAACTGCCCCTGCGGGCGCCGGAAGTCTACGGTTAGGATTGCGGACCGCAGCCCGCTTGCTCATAATTGAAACTGGTGCGGCGTCGGCCGCAACGGCTTCAAGATGGATGGGACGGAACCGCGTGAAACGAACAACGAGAGGGAACGCAGGGGTCGAATTCGACCGCCGATCGTTTCTGCGGCGGGCGTCTGGTTTAACGGTTCCCGCAGCCGCCGGCCTGCTGTCGCGAACCAGTGCGGCCCGCGGCGACGACGATTCCAAAGCGAAGCCGATCGTCTTTCAGTTCCAATGGTATCCGCAGGCCCAGTTCGCCGGCTATTTGATGGCGCTCGACCAGGGCTACTACCGCGAAGCCGGCGTCCCCGACGTTCGGTTGGAGTGGTCGACCGGGCAAGGGGAGTCGCTGCAGCGGCTGCTTCGCGGCGAAACCGACTTCTGCACCGGCTGGCTGTCGTCGGGCTTGGCGGCGTTCGCATCCGGGGCCGACCTCGTCCACTTGGCGCAGATCATGCAGCGGTCGGCGCTGCTGTTGGTGGCGCGAAGTCACAGCGGGATCGAAACCCCCGCCGACATGTCGGGCCGACGGGTCGGATTGTGGCCGAACGAGTTCGCGCTGCCGCCGACGGCGTTCTTTCGCAAGTTCGACGTCCGCCCGCGCATCGTTCAACTCAATTACAGCATCCTGCCGTTCCTGCGTGGCGCCGTCGACGTCGCAACCGTCATGTATTACAACGAGTATCACAAACTTCGGGAGTACGGCCTCCGACTCGACCTCCTGAAGACGTTTCACTTCGCCGACTACGGAATGAATTTCCCCGAAGACGCGATCTACTGCACGGGCAAGACGCAGACGGAGCGACCAGAGCTGTGCGCGGCGATGGTGCGGGCGTCGATTCGGGGCTGGGCCTACGCGCTCGACCACGAAGCGAAAACGCTGGAAGTGGTGATGGACTACTGCACGCGGGAGCATTTGCCGACGAATCGGAATCA
>JBOFFD010001087.1:0-1858 GCA_051648425.1 Planctomycetia bacterium | reverse complement strand
TCGTGCTGCACGCCCTTGATCTTCAGCCGGGTGACCGCGCTGCCTTCGAGGGTCGACAGGAGGACGCGGCGAAGACTGTTGCCGACGGTCGTACCGAAGCCGCGCTCGAAAGGTTCGACCGTGAATCGGCCGTAGACGTCGGTCAGCGTTTCACGATCGGGAACAACCTTGTTCGGCAATTCCAGACCACGCCAGCGCATTCGCATTCGGTTGCATCTCCTCGAAGTTCAAACCGCGTCCACAGAAGCCGAAACAAGGACGACCGACGACAGAGCGCCGTCGACCGACGCCGAGCGAAAACAGGTCAGACGCGGCGCTTTTTAGGCGGCCGGCAGCCGTTGTGCGGCAACGGCGTCACGTCCTCGATCGCCTTGATGAGCAGACCGGCCCCGAACAGAGCCTGCACCGCCGACTCGCGGCCGCTGCCCGGCCCCTTCACGCGGACTTCCACTTCCTTGATGCCGAACTTCTGAGCCCGTTCGGCGCACACTTCCGCGGCCCGTTGGGCGGCGAACGGCGTGCTTTTGCGGCTCCCCTTGAAGCCGACCATGCCCGACGACGTCCAAGCCAGAACGTCGCCATTCTTGTCGGTGATCGTCACGATGGTGTTGTTGAACGTGCTGCTGATGTGCACGACGCCCTGCGTCACGTTGCGACGCACCTTGCGTTTCTTGCTCTTCGCCACGACCGCCCGCTCTCTTGCTGAAAATAATCGCCCGCCGACCCGTTCCAACGAAAACAAAGGGCAGCCGAGGCCGCCCCGCGCGAAAACAAGTTCCGAAACCGAGGACTAGCGAAGGTCCTTGACGCCCTTCTTGCCGGCGACCGTCTTGCGCGGCCCCTTTCGAGTACGGGCGTTGGTGCGCGTTCGTTGACCGCGGCACGGCAAGCTCTTGCGGTGCCGCATGCCCCGGTAACAACCGATATCCTTGAGACGCTGAATGTTTTGCTGAATGGCCCGCTTCAACTGGCCTTCGACGATGAAATCGTTGTCCAGCATCGTCGCGATGCGGGCCAGTTCGTCGTCGGTCAATTCACGAGCACGCTTCGCCGGGTCGATGTTGGCCCGTTCGCAGATCAACGCCGCGATCGCCGGCCCAACGCCGTACAGATAGCGAAGCGAGATGTCGGTGCGCTTATCGTTGGGAATGTCGATACCCATCAGACGCGGCATGAATCAGCCCTGTCGTTGCTTGTGGCGCGGATTGACGCAAATGACGTACACGGCGCCCTTCCGGCGGACCAATTTGCAGTGCTCGCAAATCCGACGCACGCTGCTGCGCACTTTCATTGAAAACTCGCTTCTACACTCTCGAACAATCGATTTTGTGGAATGGAATTGTCTACTGCCGACGCGACCTTTCGGCAAGAGGCGTACCCGCGATTTCTTGATTTTCCCCGCGATCGTTCAAAGAATGCTCGAAGAACCATCGGGGCCTTGCGACCGACGGCGGACGCCCGCCGTGAAGGCGCGGACGATCTGCTCGGCGGCGGCTTCCAGATTTTCGGCCGCGTCGCGGAGGGCGTCTTCGAGGGGGCACGGGCGCCGTTGGATCGACGCGAACGCCGTCACGCCCCGGTCGAGCAGCGGCCGGGCTTCGTCCGACGTCCGTCCGGCCAGCACGAAGCAGGGAACGCCCGCCGCCTTCGCCGCCGCCGCCACCCCGGCGGCCGTCTTGCCGTATACGCTGCTGGCGTCGAGCGACCCTTCCCCGGTGATGCACAGGTCGGCCGTCGCCAGGAGCGAGGGCAACCCCAAGAGGTCCATCACCACCTCGACGCCCCGCCGCAAGTTCGCACCGGTGAATGCAACCAACCCGGCGCCCAGGCCGCCGGCCGCCCCGCCCCCCGGCAACCC
>JBOFFD010001086.1:0-2987 GCA_051648425.1 Planctomycetia bacterium | reverse complement strand
AGTTGCTGCCGCTGCTGCCGACCGACCTTCGCCACCTTGTCGCGCAGTTCCTCGTTGAGCCGTTCCAGCGTTTCCTGGGTTTCCGCGGACTGCAACGCCAGCGTCGTCAGCGCGGCCATTCCTTGCAGATATTCAAGGTCTTCGCCGCCGTACATGCCGTCGGCCGGCGGCCCCAACAGCAGGAAGCCGCGCAGCCGTTGAGCGATCATCAACGGCTGCGCCGCTTCCACGCCGTGCTTCCGCAACAACAGCGCGGTCGGGTCGCGCGTCAGAAGCGGCCCCGGACCGGCTTGCAGCAGCTCGCCCGACTTCAGCGCCTGCACCAGCGGATCGTCGGCCGCGAACCGCAGCGGGTAGGTGCGGTCGCCGACGACGTGCCACAAGACGTAGGCGTCGTCCGGGTCGCCCAAGTAGCCGGCGACGTCCTGCGCATTGAGCACGTCGCGCACCAGGTGAAGGCTGCGCTGCACCACCGTTGAACGGTCGGCGAGCTGCCCCACCGCTTCGTCCATCCGCCGGATGGCCCGTTCCAACTGGTGTTTTTCGCGGTAGAACTTTCGGTCCAACACCTTCTGGACCTGTCCGCGCAGCGCGTTCAGAACGATGAGCACCAGCCCCATGAAGGCGGCGATGACGAGCGGCTGGTCGTGCGTGACCCCCGCCGTCAAGCGCGGCGAGAACCAGACGGCCGACAGCAGCGACCCGTAGTACACGAGGTAGGCGGCGAAAGTTACAAGAACGTAGACCACGCCGCGTTGTAAAAACTGCTCGACGTGTAAAAGTTGGTAGCGGGTGATGCTCACCGCGTACACGAAGGTGAACACCAAACTGGCGGCGAACATCGCCTCTTTCGCGCCCCCGAGCGCGAACGCCGCCGGGTTGCTCCACGCCAGCCAGATCGAGTAGGCGACGAACACGCTCGCCAGCCCGGCCCCCAACAGCAGCCAGCGCACCTGCATCTGCTGGACCGGATGCCGCACGGTGTAATGACTGTGAATGAGACTGGCGAGACAGCCCGCGAACATCGCCACGCCCAGCACGATGTACCCGACCACTAAGATCTGCAGAACCCCTAAGATCGGATTGATCGCCGGCACTAGTTCGTGGCGGAACAAGTAGACGACGGCGCCGATGGTGCAAAGCACGCCGACCTGAAGGAACGACGGCAGGCCGTACAGCAGCCAGAAGGTCAGCCGGGGGTGTTTCGCCACGAACGCTTTCGGGGTGGGGAACAAGAGATAGAAGTGGAGCGTCACCTGCGGCAGGGCCATGGCGCAGAGGGCGAAAACGAAGATCAGCGCCGGCTCGCTGGCGATGCGCAGCCAATGGTAGCCGCCCATGTAGGCTCCGACGGTGACGATGCACATCAGGAAGAAAAGGGCGGCCGAGTCGTCTTCGGGTCGCCGCCGGTAGACCAGCCAGCCGATCCAAAAGAGGAGGGAGTCCATGGCGAACCAGGCGATGGAAATCGCCAGTTCGTTGAGCGGAATGCCGCCCACTTCGACCCAGGCGTACAGGACGGGCAAGTCTACCGCGGCGCTCTGCGTTTCCTCGACGCGATGAAGCTGCTGGAAGCCGATCCGCGCGTACAGCTTCCGGTCGATCTCGGCGACGTCGTTCTCCCGAAGCTCCGCCAGCGCCGCCGTCGACTTCAGGCCGTACGCGACGGGGAATCGGCCGGTCTCGCGGAGGTGGGCGACGGTGTTGACGTAGCGCGGCAGGGTGTCGATGTCGACGCCGGCGATCGAGACCAGGCGGTCGCCGGGGACCGGATGAACGCCCTGCTCCGCCGGAGGCCACGCCGGGGGTCGGTCGACCTGACGGACGAGCAGGCCGGGACGGTCGTTGACGAGACCGAACGTCGCCGGCGCCCGGCCGAACACTTCGATCCCCAGGTTGGGAATGAGGTAGGCGTACAGCAACACGACCAGCGAATACCCCACCACCCCGAACGCCGAGAGTTTCAAGACGCGGCGGCGGTAAAGACTAGTGAAGATGGGTTGCTGGGGCGGCATTCGCTTAAATCCGCAAGGCCGGAAACTTCCAAACCGTGCCCATCAGTATGACGAAAATCGGTCGCCTTGTCCATCTTTCGTCGAATTTCGTCGACCGACGAATCTTCGTCGCCTCGCCGGTCACCGAATCCGTCGCGTTAAGTGCCTATGGAAAAGTATCTTACGATAAAAAGTAAAATCGTCGGCTCGCGGCAGAGCTTTTGCTCCTCTTCACACATTGAATTCTTGAGGAGGTTCTCATGGTTGCCGCTCTATCCTTCACCCCATCGTTCCCCTCCTCGGGTTTCGCGTCCTTTTCCGATGGTGAATGGTCCGAGTTCCATCAGATGGGCGAAGGCGAGCCGATCGTCGTCCTGCCGCCCCTGGCCGGCGGCGTGGAACTCCTTCGGCCCCTTCTTGAACTGTTGGCCGTCGACCACACCGTCTACACCTTCCAATGGCGGGGCGAGGGTCGGCCGGTCTTCCGTCGCAACTTCGGCTTCCAGCGCCTCGTTGAAGACCTCGAAGAGTTTCTCGTTCGGCGTCGGTTGGAACGACCGACGCTGCTCGGCGTCTCCTTCGGCGGCGCGGTCGCCATGGAGTATGCGGTACAGCATCCCCGCCGCATCGGCTCGCTGATCGTCCAGGGGGCGGCCGCCAACCATCAAGACGGTTTGTTCTCGTCCATCGCCCGCAGCATGCTCGACCGCCGCGTCCTGCCGACCGACAACCCGGTCATCAACCAGTTCTTCAACGTGCTGATCGGCGGCCCCCGCGCCGCCGGCGCCGAGTTCGACCGCATCGTCGACCGCTGCTGGCGGACCGAACAGATGGTCATTTCGCATCGCCTGGCGATGCTCGACGAGTTCGACGTCCGCGACCGGCTCGACGCGCTGACGATGCCGACGTTGCTGCTGACCGGCGAACGCGACCCGTTCGTGGAAGTCGACCAAGCCCGCCGCATCGCCGACCGCCTCGTCGACGGCTCGTTCG
>JBOFFD010001085.1:0-1990 GCA_051648425.1 Planctomycetia bacterium | reverse complement strand
CAGGGCGCCGCCGTCGGAAAAGCTGTCGGGCGTACAGTTGACGATGCCCAGAATGAGCGGGCGCGCGCCCAGCACCGTCCGGTTGCCGCCCCATTCCAGAACGGCCTGCGGCCGAGCGCAGGCGACGCCGTCGAACAACGAACCGACGGGGTGGTTTCGAGGCTGGGACGGATCGACGCTCACCACTGGTTCCTCGCCGAAGGACGGACCGGGAAAAGGATAGGCCGGCGGCGGCGGGATACAATCCCAATAGGTGGATCGTTTTGATCGCGAGCCGGCCGAGCGGGCGGCGTCGCAGGCCGAGGCGATGCGGCTGCTGAAGGCGGCGAGCACCCTCACGCTGCTGCGGGTGCCGAAAAGCGAGATGGAAACGATCTTTGAAGGAATTGAAACGATGACGGGAATGGTGGCATACGACGAAGCGATTCTTGAAGGAGTCGTCAAAGGCAAGATCGAAGGCAAGATCGAAGGCAAACGCGACGTTTTGCTGCAGCTTGGGAAAACACGGTTCGGCGAGGCCGACGCCGCCGTGCAGGCGGAACTGGCCGAAATCAGCGATCTGGACCGTCTCGGCCGGCTGACCGGGGCGCTGCTGACGGCCAATTCCTGGGCCGAACTGCTGGCGACGCCGTAGCCTCGCCGCCCGAGCCTGGCGGGGGTCGAATTCCGGTCAGTCGCTCTTCGCGCGAAGTTCGCGGGTTGGTACAGACCGCGCTCGCGTCGAGGAACGTCGACGTGAATCGGCGGGAAAAGGTGGAACGGGGATCGCTCTGGCCGCCGCCCCCGCCGACGCCCCAAGAGTCGCAACCGGTCGGCGCCGACGTCGAGCGGACACGGAGGATTCAGAAGGTGAGCCGAATCATGTGGAGCGCGGCGGCGCTCGTGCTGGCGACTTCAGCCGTCGCCCCGGTGCGGCCCGCGGCGGCGCAGCCCCCCGCCGCCCCGCCGGGACTGTTGGCCAACCGGATCGACACGCTGCTGGAAGAGTGGTCGGCGCGCACCCGCGACATGAAGTCGCTGTACGCCGAGTTCACCCGCACGACCGAAGACAAAGTTTGGAAATCGACCGAGCAGGACAAGGGCAGCGCCCGGTTCCTGGCGCCAAGCCGCGCTCGGATGGACATCGTCGGCGAGCGGGCCGAGTCGTACGTGCTGAACGGCGTCAACGAGTTCTGGGACTTCAAGCCGCTGGAAAGAACGGTCAGTATCCACGAACTGCCGTTGGAAGCCGGCCAGGGGGGCGTGGCGGAAGATGGTCCGCTGCCGTTCCTTTTCGGCACCAAGCCGGAGAAGGCGAAGGCCCGCTATCACCTGCGGATCATCGAAGAAAACGACAAGGTGATCCACCTGCAGGTGCATCCGAAGATCGAGGCCGACAAGAGCGACTTCGTGAAGGCCGAGCTTTGGCTCGACCCGGAAAAGTTCCTGCCGACGAAGCTGCGGTTCTTCGAGCCGAACGACAACGTCGTGACCTACGACTTCCAAGGGATTTGGACGAATATCGAAATCAAGGAAACCGACTTCGCCACCCGCGTGCCGGACGGTTGGAAGAGCACGCGGCGCAAACAGGGCGACGCCGGCCCGCCGACGGAATCGGCCCGTCGCGACGGCGCCCCGGCCCGCCAGTAAAACCAAGCCGCCGACGGTGTCAGACCGAACGTGACTAAGAAATGCCTTCGCACTTCCGCCGTCGGAAGCGAAGGCTTTTTCGTTGGTGGTTTCAGTCGTCGGCGTCGGGCGGGGCGGCGCTTAAGACGTAGCCAGAGCCGATGACCGTGTGAATGAAGCGCGGCAGGGTTTCACCGTCGAGCTTCTTGCGCAGCGACCGGATGTGGACGTCGATGACGTTGCTGTCGCGGTCGAAATTCATGTCCCAGACGTGTTCGCCGATCGCCGTGCGCGTAAGAACCCGGTCGGGGTGACGCAGCAGGAATTCGAGAATGGCGAATTCCTTCGCCGTCAGTTTGACCCGCCGGCCGTCGCGGGTGGC
>JBOFFD010001084.1:0-5141 GCA_051648425.1 Planctomycetia bacterium | reverse complement strand
GCGGCGAATGGCCGGCGGGGGAAGGACGCATCGTCGATTCCGCCGACGGCCGGCCGCTCGCCGAAGTCCGCGAGGAACCGTGGCCCGACGTCGTCGACCGCCCGTGGCCCGACGGCGCGGCGAACCGCCCGCTGCTGATGCGGCTTTTCGGCGTCGACCGTCGGCCACGGCAAAACCGCACCGTCGTCCGCCGGTCGAGCGACGGTCGCGTCTTGGTGCGGCTGCATCGGCGGCAGCCGTCGTTCCAATACACCGTCGGCCTGTTCGACGTCGACGACCGCCGCTTCGGCTACGCCCGCTGGCCGTTCAAAGGTTCGCGGGGCGAGTCGTTCGCGTTGGTCGACGTCGACCATCGAACGCAGGCCGTCGTGGAGTGGACCGACGGTGCGGCGCATCGGGTGGTCGACGCCGCCGGCGGGCCGTCCTGGGGCGAAGCGACGGTCGGCCTTGCCGGCGGCGCGAACGCGACGGAGGAAACGGTCGCGGCCCACGTGCGGCTGGGGCCGGGGGCGGACCCCCCGCTTGGGGCCGATTCGCGTCGCGGGCTGTTCGTGATGGCGGCGGCGGTGCTGCTGTTGCAGACGGCGGTGGAAAAAAGGGGACGGCGGCCTTGATTCCTCGGGTCGGAGGCCGGATAAGAGCATCCAACGCCGCACCGCGGGGGAGAAGCCCCGTCGTTCTCCGTCGTCGAAGAGGAAGTCCGCGATGCAATCGACGCCGCCGCGCCGCTTTTTGATCTTGGGCAACGGGACGAAGGCCGCCGTCCCCGACGCCGCCGAGCAAATCGGCCGGATGGTCGAACAGGCCGGCGGCACGATCGTGGGCGTCGACCTGACGGGCCGCAACCCCGTCGACCATCACGAAGCGGACCTGGCCATCGTGCTGGGGGGCGACGGCGCCATTCTGCGCGCCGCCTATCAACTCGGCGCCAAGCAGATTCCGGTCGTCGGCGTCAACCTGGGCCGGCTCGGATTCCTGGCGGAGCTTTCCGCCGAGGAATGCTCGGCCGCGTTGCCGTCGGTGCTGGCCGGCGAATTCGCCGTCTCGCGGCATCTGATGCTCGACTGCTTCGTCGACGACGGCGAGCGCGTGACGCCGTTCCGCGTACTTAACGAAATCCGCGTCACCGCCGGTCTGCCGTTTCAGATGATCGACGTGGCGCTGGCCATCGACGGCGAACACGTCGCCACCTACAGCGGCGACGGCCTGATCGTCGGTACGCCGATCGGCAGCACCGCCCACAACCTGGCCGCCGGCGGCCCGATTCTTAGTCAGACGCTGCCCGCCGTCGTCGTCACGCCGATCTGCCCGTTTAGTTTGACGTGGCGGCCGCTGGTGGAATCAGCCGACCGCCGCTTCGAGTTGCACACCCCGCGCGACGTCGAAGGCGCCACGCTCATCGTCGACGGCCATCTGCAGATGCCGCTCACCGCCCGCCACGGCGTCCGCCTGCAACGCTCGGCCGTCGACTTTCAACTCGTGCGCATTCCCGGCCGCAGCTACTACAAAACCCTCACCGCCAAACTCCACTGGGGCGCCCGCCCGGTCGTCTGAATTCCACCGCGCCCGTCTTACGTCCGGACCTTCGCTCCCGTTGCGGGCGATGATGGACCGGCTGACGTCGGACCGTCTTTTTCGGTCCTTCATGAAATAGTTGTTGCGTGCCGAAAGCGGCGCGGGTAACTTTAAGGGAGCCTTCCTCGGCGGGGTGGTACCCTGGGCCGTTTCACCGATGAAAGGTTTCCGGCGGCCGGGTGCGCCGCCGGTTGGTTTGATCCGCGTCCCGCGAGAACTTCTTCATGATGCTCCCGCTGTTCGGCTTCTTTGGTCCCGCCGGCCGGTCCGTTCCGCGTGACGCCGATCGCCGCCCCGCCGGCCGTCGGCTGAAACTCGAGTTGCTGGAGGACCGCTCGGTCCCCGCCTTCGGAACCGTCGGCGACGAGTTCCCGGTCAACGTCGTCACGGCCGACTTCCAAGGTACTCCATCGACGGCGATGGACGCCGACGGCGACTTCGTCATGGTCTGGCAGAGCAGGGGCCAGGACGGCTCTGCCGACGGCGTCTACGCCCGACGGTACAACGCCGTCGGCGCGCCGCAAGGCAGCGAGTTCCGCGTCAACTCCTTCACTACCAACCGCCAAAGTTTCCCAAGAGTGGCGATGGACGCCGACGGCGACTTCGTCGTCGCCTGGACCAGCGAAGGCCAAGACGGCGACGGCGCCGGCGTCTATGCCCAGCGCTACAATGCCGCCGGCGCGCCACTCGGAGGCGAGTTCCGCGTCAATTCCTTCACCGCCGGAAACCAATTCGAGCCGAGCGTGGCGATGGACGCCGACGGCGACTTCGTCGTCGCTTGGCAGAGCAACTACCAGGACGGTTCCAGTTTGGGCGTCTACGCCCAGCGCTTCGACGCCGCCGGCTTGACGCTCGGGGACGAGTTCCGGGTCAACTCCTTCGCCGCCGGAGCCCAATTCTCGCCGAGCGTGGCGATGGACGCCGACGGCGACTTCGTCGTCGCCTGGACCAGCAACGACCAGGACGGTTCCTTCTCCGGCGTCTACGCCCAGCGCTACAACGCCAACCTCGTCCGGCAAGGCGACGAGTTCCGGGTCAACTCCTTCACTACCAACCGCCAACAATTCCCAAGCGTGGCGATGGACGCCGACGGCGACTTCGTCGTCGCCTGGACCAGCAACGGCGGCCAGGACGGCGACGGCGTCTACGCCCAGCGGTACAACGCCGCCGGCGCGGCGCTCGGGGCCGAGTTCAAAGTCAATTCCTTCCCCGTCGGAAACCAACACGAGCCGAGCGTGGCGATGGACGCCGAAGGCAACTTCGTCGTCGCTTGGCAGAGCAACGGCCAGGACGGTTCAGGCTTGGGCGTCCTCGCCCAGCGCTACAACGCCGCCGGAGCGCCGCTCGGGGGCGAATTCCCCGTTAATTCCTTCACCACTAGCACCCAATCGCAGCCGAGCGTGGCGTTGGACGCAGACGGCGACTTCGTCGTCGCTTGGCAGAGCGACGGCCAGGACGGCTCCGGATTCGGCGTCTACGCCCAGCGGTACGTCGACGCCGACGAAAACGGCGACACGGCTGGGCCGATCGTCGCCGACGTGCTCGCCGGCGGCGACCGGGTGGTTGAAGCCGAACGGCTCGCGTCGCCGCCGATGGGGTTGGTGGTCGCGTTCGGCGAGAACGTACTCGGCGCCGGCGTAGCGGCGAACTACCGCCTCTTCCGCGACGGCGTCGACGTCAGCAGCCAAATCACCGCCGTCGCCTACGGCTTCAACATGACGACCCGCAAGTTCGAAGCGGCGCTGACGTTCGCCGGCCCGCTCGCCGCCGGCGAGTACCGGCTCTTGGTGCTCGCCGGCGACGCGCTGGTGCGCGACCGCGCCGGCAACCCGCTCGACGGCGCGGCCGACGGCGACGGCCTGGGCGAAGACTTCCAGCGGTTGTTCACCGTCGCCCCCGCCGTTCCCAAAGGTCCGGAGTTCCGCGTCAACGCCACCACCGCCAACGGCCAACGCGAGTCGAGCGTGGCGGTCGACGCCGACGGCGACTTCGTCGTCGTTTGGACCAGCAACCAAGACGGCTCCGGCGACGGCGTCTACGCCCAGCGCTACAGCGCCGCCGGCGTTCCGCGGGGGGTCGAGTTCCTCGTCAACACCGTCACCGCCGGCAACCAGTTTCAGCCAAGGGCGGCGATGGAGGCGAACGGCGACTTCGTCGTCGTCTGGACCAGCGACGGCCAAGACGGCTCCAGCTCCGGCGTCTTCGCCCAGCGCTTCAACGCCGCCGGCGCTCCGTTGGGAATGGAGTTCCAAGTCAACACCTTCACCACCCTCGCCCAAGTGCGGCCGAGAGTGGCGATGGACGCCGACGGCGACTTCGTCGTCGTCTGGCAGAGCGAGAACCAGGACGGCTCCAGCTACGGCGTCTACGCCCAGCGCTTCAACGCCGCCGGCGCTCGACTGGGGATTGAGTTCCGCGTCAACACCTTCACCACCAACTTCCAACTGCAACAGAGCGTGGCGATGGACGCCGACGGTGACTTCGTCGTCGCCTGGGTCAGCGCCGACCAAGACGGCTCCAGCCTTGGCGTCTACGCCCAGCGCTACGACGCCGTCGGCGTTCCGCAAGGGAGCGAGTTCCGCGTCAACACGCGCACCACCGCCGGCCAATCGCAGCCGAGCGTGGCGATGGACGCCGACGGCGACTTCGTCGTCGTCTGGACCAGTTACCTCCAGGACGGCTCCAGCTTCGGCGTCTACGCTCAGCGGTACAGCGCCGCCGGCGTTGCGGTCGGGGTCGAGTTCCGGGTCAACACCTTCACCGCCGACAGCCAAACGCGGTTGACCGCGGCGATGGACGCCGACGGCGACTTCGTCGTCGCTTGGCAAAGCCGATACCAGGACGGCGACGGCTACGGCGTCTACGCCCAGCGCTACGACGCGGCGGGCGTCGCGCAAGGCGGCGAGTTCCGCGTCAACACCACGGTCGTCGGCAGCCAAACGGACCCGATCGCGGCGATGGACGCCGCCGGCGCTTTCGTCGTCGCTTGGACCAGCGCCGGCCAAGACGGCTCCGGCGACGGCGTCTACGCCCAGCGCTACGCCCGCAACAACCGGCCGACGCTGACCGACCCCGGCGACCGAACGGTCGACGAAGGAACGGCGGTCGCGTTCACCCTCGTCGGCGGCGACCCCGACGCCGGCGACGCCCTGGTCTATTCCATCGCCGCCGGCGCCCTGCCCGGCATGACGGTCGACCCCGCCAGCGGCACCTTTTCCTGGACGCCGGCCGAAGCCCAAGACGGCGTCTTCCTCGTCACCTTCAACGTCTCCGACGGCAACCGCATCGCCGAACGCACGATCGCGATCACCGTCGGCGAACTCAACGTCGCGCCGATCTTCGACGCGATCGGATCGAAGAGCGTCGACGAACTCGCCGCTCTGACCTTCACTGCGACGGCGCCCGACGCCGATCTCATCGCCGGGAATCCGCAGACGCTGACCTTCACCCTCGGCGGCATGGTCCCGGTCGGCGCTTCGATCACGGCGGCGGGCGTCTTCACCTGGACGCCGACGGAACTTCAAGAAGGCGTCCACACCTTCGAAGTCGTCGTTTCGGACGGCACG
>JBOFFD010001083.1:0-3691 GCA_051648425.1 Planctomycetia bacterium | reverse complement strand
TCGCTGCGGGTCGACGGCGGGGCGGCGGTCAACGACGCTCTGCTGCAATTCCAAGCCGACCTGTTGGGAACGATCGTCCGTCGACCGCAGGTTTCGGAGACGACCGCGCTGGGGGCCGCGTACCTGGCGGGTTTGGCGGTCGGCTACTGGAGCGGCCTGGACGAAATTGAGCGCAACTGGCGGCTTGAGAAAGAGTTCCGGCCGTCGCTGGACGACGGCGTCCGGAACGAGCGGTATCGCCAATGGCGTCGCGCGGTCGTTTGCAGCCGAGGCTGGATCGAACCGGCGTGACACCGCGACGCTTTTCGGAACATTCGGACCCAGCAAAGATTTTTCTGGAGGGACGGTTGCCGTTGAGCGGTTCTGGCTTAGACTGTATCGACACTGAGATTCAGTCTCAGCGCCGAGATTGACGATCAACGTCAGTCGCGGCGCTGTTTGCCTCCCCGGAGTTGCTCATGCGCCGTCGACCCGCCTTCACCTTGATCGAACTCTTGGTCGTCATCGCCATCATCGGGGTGTTGGTCGCCCTTCTGCTGCCGGCCATTCAGCAGGCCCGCGAGGCCGCCCGCCGCAGTCAGTGCGCCGGCAACCTCCGGCAGTTGGGGCTGGCGGTGACGCAATACTCCGAGGCGTTCGGCACGCTACCGCCGTCGGTGGTGGTCACTTTGAACGGCGGGGGCACGGCGACCTTCGGCGGTTGGAGCGCCCACGCCCGCGTGCTGCCGTTCCTTGAAGGCGACGCGGTGTTCTCCAGCCTGAACTTCGATTTCAGCTACGACGCCCTCGCCAACACCACCGTCGCGAAGTTCGTGACGAAGACGTTCCTCTGCCCCAGCGATCCCAACGCCCACGTACCGCGGAACCACACGTTCTCCGGCCTGCCCATTCCGGTCGGCTGCGTCAACTACGGCGTCGCCGTCGGCGATTGGTACGTCTGGGGCGGGTTGGCGGGCGCCGTCGATACCGCGCCGGTACGGTCGGTCTTTTCGCCGAACAACCGCGTCCGGCCGGCCGACGTGCTCGACGGTCTTAGTCAAACGATGTTCGTCGCCGAAGTGAAAACATATCAGCCGTACATCCGCGACTGCGGCAACTTAGCCTCGATCGCCAACGCCAACAGCGTCCTCGGCCCCGACGTTCCCACGGCCACCGTGGGCGAATACGCCGCCGGCTGCAGCTTTCAGACCGACAGCGGCCACACCGAATGGATCGACGGCCACGCCCACCACACCGGCATGACCACCGCTTGGCCGCCCAACCGCGTCACGCCCCGCGGCCTGCTCGACGCCGACCTCACCGCCCGCCGCGAAAAAGACGCGCACCAAGGGGCGACGTTCGCCGCCATCACCGCCCGCAGCTACCACGTCGGCGGCGTCCACGCGATGTTCGGCGACGGTTCGGTGAAGTTCGTCTCCGACAGCGTCGACGGCCTCGTCTGGCGCGGCCTCGGCACGATGGCCGGCGGCGAAATCGTCTCCGGCTACTGACGGTTTCCGGTTCGCCGCCGTATGCTTCCAAACGGTGATGTTTCCCGCGGACGTCCTCCACGCGTCGCCCCGTTCGGGAAACGCCCCCGAAAGGAGCAACCATGCGACCCGACGATTTGTTGGTTTGGAGCCGCGCCGTTCCGTTCGTTCCGTTCCGCCTGCGGTTGAACAGTGGTCGGACCTACGACATCCGCCATCCGGAAATGCTTCGCGTCGGTCGGTCGGCGGTGAACATCTACACGTTCGCCGGGGAACCGACCGACCCGTACGAGCGGATGGAAATGGCGTCGCTCGTTTTGATCGAAAGCATCGAACCGCTGGAAGTCACGCGATCGGCGTGACGATTACCCAGGAACAGATAGAGTTTCCGTCGCCGTTCCGGTGACGGACGGATCGTCGGAATGGCTCTTAGCCCTGAAAGGGCGGCATTCCTCCTGCCCAGGGCGTCGCCCTGGGTCTAAGACGGGTACAAGGAGTGAAGCCCTGCAAGGGCGTGACAATTAACGACGCGAGTCGCTTCGTCCGGGTGACGGATTGCGACGCCGGCCGTCGTTGCGCCCCTTCAGGGCTTAGTCTTTTCGTGTGTTTCGCGGTTCCCAGGGCGATGCCCTGGGCTGGAGGAGCGCCGCCCTTTCAGGGCTGAAGTTGGTTGCGTCCGGCCTTCGCCGACGCTTCGGACTCCGAGGGACCATTGGTTGGTCCGCCTGCCTTCCGCGCCGCAAAGATCAACCTGAAAGTCGGTAGCCTTACGTCGTCGGCATCGCCCGGCGGACCACCCGCTGCACCACGTACGGCCGTTTGCCTTGCGATTCAAAGTAGGTGCGCATCAGCATTTCCGCCAGCAGCCCCTGCAGCAGCGCTAAGAAGCCGACTAAGATCAACACCGCCGCCGCCACCGGCAGCGGCGTTTCGACGAAGTCCTTCTGCAAAGCGGAGCCTTCGGGCTGAATCTTGAAATAGAAGGCGCCGAAGATCGGCAGCAGGCTGGCGGCGAGGCACAGAAGGCCGAAGCCGCCGAAGACGTAGATCGGCTTCGAGGCGTACGACATCAGGAACTTGACTAAGAGAAGGTCGAGCAGCACTTTGTAGATCCGGCCGAGGCCGTACTTGCTGACGCCGTGCCGTCGCGGCCGATGGTTCACCACCAGCTCGGCCACCCGCCCGCCTTGCATATGCGCGTACACCGGTATGAATCGGTGCATTTCGCCGTACAGTCTTACGTCTTCGATCACTTCCCGGCGGTACGCCTTCAAACTGCAACCGTAGTCGTGCAGCCGAACCCCCGACAGCGTACTGATAAGCCAGTTGGCGGCGCGCGACGGCAGCACCCGCGACCACGTCTTATCCTGCCGGTTCTTTCGCCAGCCGCTGACGACGTCGTAGCCGTCGTCGAGCTTCGCGACCAACGCGGGAACGTCGCGCGGATCGTTCTGCAGATCGGCGTCGATCGGCACTAAGATTCCGCCGACGGCTTGGTCGATGCCGGCGGTGAGGGCGGCGGTCTGACCGTAGTTGCGACGGAAATGGACGACCGTCACCCGTGGGTCTTTCTCCGCCAGGGCGTCGAGCAGAGCGCCGCTTCCGTCGGTCGAACCGTCGTCGACGAACACCAGTTCGTAAGGCCGACCCCAGGCCGACAGGGCCTCGGTCAGTTCGGCGTACAACGGCGCGATGTTGTCGGCCTCGTTGTACACCGGGGCGATGACGGAAGTTTTCTTAGTTTCCGTCTTAGCGTCGTCGTTCATCAGCGCACCAAGCCGGCGACGGCGTCGAGGTCGAGCGAGTCGAAGGCGCCCGTCTTAAATTTGTCGACGACCACGGCGGCCATCGCGGCGTTGTCGGTGCAAAGCTTCAGCGGCGGTACGACCAGCACGGCGCCGCGGGCGTCGGCCGTCTTTTGCAACGCCGAGCGCAACGGACCGTTGGCGGCCACGCCCCCGCCGACGCACAGCGTTTTCATGCCGAACCGATCGAGCGCTCGACCCGCCTTGAGCGCCAGCACGTCGACCACCGCCTGTTGGAACGACGCCGCCACGTCGGCCACTTCTTGGGGGTTGAAGTCGCGGTCGTCGATGGGCGTGTTCTGGCCGTAAAGGTGGTAGCGCACCGCCGTTTTGAGACCGGAAAACGAGAAGTTGAGCGAGTCGTCGTGGATGAGGCTGCGCGGGAACGGGTAGCGCTTCGAGTCGCCGGCGCGAGCG
>JBOFFD010001082.1:0-7125 GCA_051648425.1 Planctomycetia bacterium | reverse complement strand
CGCGGCCCCGGTGTCGCGAGCGGCCGCCCGCACCCAGTTGCAGCAGAAGGCGTCGCAGCACCCGCTGATTAAACGGGCCGAGTTGCTTTTGGGAGCCAAGATGCTTGACGTCGAGCAGTTGACGGCCCCGCCGCCCGCCCCGGCGCCGACTGTCGCCGTCGAGCCGGCCGACGAACCCGACGCGGACGTCTTGCATGACGCGCCGCCCGACGAAGGAGACGACCCGTGAACTTCCTGAAAATGATGGGCAGCCTCGGCAAACTCGCCGCCATGCAAGGCGAACTCAAGGCGATGCAGGCCGAGATCGCCCGCCAGCCGTTCACGCGCTCCGTCGACGCCGGCCGTGTGACGGTGACGGTGAACGGCGCCCAGGAAATGACCGCCTGCACGATCGCCCCGGAACTGCTGTCGCCCACCCAAGCCGACCGACTCCAGATGCTGCTTTGCGAAGCGGTGACGGCCGCCGTCGCCGACTCGAAGCGCTTCGCCGCCGACGCCACCCAAAAGAAAATGCAGGATGCGCTCGACATGCCGGAACTCGCCGGCATCTTTGAAGCCCTCATGCCGAAACGCTGACCGCCGGCCGCGTCGAAAACGGCTACCCATCGTTTTCCGTTGATTTCGCCCGCAACCGTCAAGGTGGACTATGCTGAGCGACGAATCCCGCCTTCGCGACTTCCCTTCCCTCGTCGGCCGAGCGTACCTCAACACTGCCGCCGAAGGCGTGCCGCCCCCGGCCGTCGGCGCCGCGCTGACCCAGTACTTCGTCGACAAGCAGCTCGGCATGGACGGCCGCGACCCGCACTTCGCCGAGTGGCAGGCCGTGCGGGCGCTCGTCGGCGAGTTCTACGGCTTGTCGGCCGAGGAATGCGCCTTCTGCTCCTGTTCGTCGGAAGCGTACAACCTCGCCGCCCAGGCGCTGGCGCTGAAGGAAGGCGACGAGGTCGTCGTCAACGATCTTGAGTTCCCGGCCGGCGCCACTCCGTGGCTGCAACCGACCTGCCCGGCGACCGTCAAGGTGTGGCGCAGCCGGGGCGGCGCTTTACATCTGGAAGACCTGGCGCCGCTCTTGTCGCCCAAGACGCGGTTCGTCAACGTGTCGCTCGTCAGCTTCTACAACGGCTTTCGGCTCGACGCGAAGGCGACGGCGGACGTGGTGCACCGGAAGTCCGACGCCCTGCTGGCGGTGGATGCGACGCAGGCGCTCGGCCGGATTCCGCTGGATTTGGCGGACGCCGACCTCATCGTTTCCAGTACGCACAAGTGGATTTTGTCGACGCACGGCGGCGGCTTGGTGGGCGTGCCGGCGGCGCGGGCCGACGCTTGGACGGTTCATGCCGGCGGTTGGATGAACCTGCACGACGCCTTCGCCGTTGATCGGTTCGAGCGGGCGGCGTGCAAGCCGGGGGCGGCCGGCTTCATGGTCGGCATGCCGAACTTCCCGGCGGTCTACGCCGCCCGCGCGGCGCTGGCGTACATCCGCGAAGTAGGCGTCGCCGCGATCGATTCGGCGACTAAGCCGCTCGTCGCCGCCTGCCTGGAGGAATTGAAGAAGCTGCCGGTGGAACTGCTGACGCCGGCCGACGACCCAACCTCGCTGGCCGGCATTCTGGCCTTCAAGCATCCGAAGGCGGACGACCTGCACCGGTCGCTGCGGGCGGCCGACGTCCACGTCATGGGAAACGCCGGCCGGCTGCGGGTCGCGCTGCACGGCTACAACACGGCGGCCGACGTCGAAGCCTTCGCCCGCGCCCTGCATCGCGCGTTGCGGACGCACGGCTGACATCGAACAGGTGGTTTCCGCGCGGACGGCTCCTAAGAAGTTGGGACGCAAGCTGCGAACGTAGGGCGTGGCCGCTGGCCCGCCACACGGAGGCGTTGGGTCGGACTTCTGAGTTTGAAGGAACGGAATCGCCCAGACCGCTCAAACGGGGCGGGCCAGCGGCCGCGCCCTACGAAAGCCGACCCGACCCGAAGAAGCGGATGCAACGCAAGAATCAACCTGTTCCTCAGCAGCCGATCGTCAACTGACGTCGACCACCCGTCGACCGAGGACGTCCATCTTCGGTCGAACACCTAGTCCGGGGGCGGTGGAGGCGGCCATGAACCCCTGGTTGCGCTGCGGCGCGCCGTCGGCCGTGCTTACCGTCACGTAGCTGTTGAAGTCGGTGCTGGTGAAACGGTACTCTTCCGGGGTACTGTGGGCCAGGTGCGCGATCGCCGCCGTCGCGACGTCGCCGCCCCAACTGTCTTCCAAGGTCATGGCGATTCCCATCGAAACGCAAAGGTCGCGGACCTGCTTCGTTTTCGTCAGACCGCCGAGTTTGCTGATCTTCAAATTGACGACGTCCATCGCCAGATCGGCCTTCGCCCGCAGCAGCATCTCGACGCCGTCGACGTTTTCATCGAGCACGAACGGGTGGTCCGTACGCCGGCGGACCGACAGGCATTCCTCGTACGTCAAACACGGCTGTTCGATGTAGACGTCGAGATCGCGCACGGCCCGCACCACGCGCACCGCCTCGTGCTGCGTCCAGCCGGTGTTGGCGTCGGCCACCAGACGGTCGGTCGGTTGAAGAATCTCGCGGACCTGACGGATTCGGGCGACGTCTTGATCGGGGTCGCCACCGACCTTGAGTTGAAAGCGCGTGTATCCCTCGGCGCGATACCCCGCGACTTTGGCGGCCATCTGTTCCGGCGACTCTTGCGAAATGGCCCGGTACAGCCGAACCGACTCGCCGAACCGCCCGCCCAGCAGCACGCACACCGGCAGGCCGGCCGCTTGGCCGAGCACGTCCCAGCACGCGACGTCGATACCGCTCTTCACATACGCATGGCCCTTCAAGGCCGCGTCCATGCGGTGATTGAGCTTCTGCAACTCGCGCGGATCGAAACCGAGCAGGTGCGGCGCCAGTTCTTTGAGGCCCGCCCGGACGCCCTCGGCATACGCCGGCAGGTAGAACGGCCCCAGCGGGCAGACTTCCCCGTAGCCGATCAGGCCCACGTCCGTCTCGACGCCGATGATCGTGCTGTCGAAGACCTCGACCGACTTGCCGCCCGACCACTTGTAGTTGCCTTCGCGCAGCGGCAGCTCGACGCGGTGGGCGAAGATGCGGGTGATTTTCACGGCCTGAGACTCCCTGAAGGGGCGTGTGTCCCGAACAACGTCGTTACGTGAGTCGACCGACTTCACCCCGACGCTGTATACGGCGAAGGCGCGCGGCCGGCAGGACCGACCAACGCCGTCAGTTTTTTGTGGTGCGGACGTCTCGTCTGCACGAAACTTCGGAGAGCCAACGGCTCCTCGGTTCAGGCAGGCGGGACGCCCGCGCCACAAGGCTTGCAAGCCCTGCGGGCCTCGCGTTTTTCCACCGAATTTCTGAAAGGCCGTCGCGAAGGAGGCTCGTTTTGGACCGTTCCACTTCTTCTTCCAACGGACCCCCGTAAAGGCCGGTCTTGCATCGTCCGGGGGATTGGAACAGGATGGGCGGCGCGAGGGGCTGGCGGGGAAACGCCGATGGATGTCCTTCGCGCGGAGCGTGACACCATGTGCGGCATCGCGGGCGTTTGGGATCCCGACGGATCGTTGGGTGAAGCGGGTCGACTGCGCGCGGTCGCCGAGGAAATGGCGGCGGCGCTTTCGCACCGGGGGCCAGACGCCGCCGGCGTCTGGATCGACCCGGACGCGCGGGTCGCGTTCGGCTTCCGCCGGCTGGCGGTCGTCGATCCGTCGCCCGCCGGCGCTCAGCCGATGGCCTCGCCCGCCGGCCGGTACCGCATCGTTTTCAACGGCGAAATCTACAACCACGTTGAAATCCGCCGCCAGCTTCAAGCCGAGGGCGGCGACGGCGTCCGCTTTCGTGGGCGGTCCGACACCGAAACACTGTTGGCCGCCGTCGACGCCTGGGGCCTCAAGACGGCCGTCAAACGCTGCATCGGCATGTTCGCCTTCGCCCTGTGGGATTCCCTCGAACAGTCGCTGCACCTCGTCCGCGACCGCCTCGGCGAGAAGCCGTTGTACTACGGCGTGTTCAAAAACGGCTTCGCGTTCGCCTCGGAACCGAAGGCGTTTCGCCGGCATCCGGATTGGACGGGTACGCTCGACCGACTCAGCCTCGCCCGCTACATGAAACTCGGCTGCGTCCCGGCGCCGCATTCAATCTTCGAGGACGTCCGCAAGCTGCCGCCCGGCGCGATGTTGACTCTGCGGCGCGACGAACCGTTCGATTTAACTGGACTACAACCGCAGCGATTCTGGTCCGCCGCCATGACCGCCACCGCGCCGACGTACTACGGCCGGCCCGCGGAAGCGGTCCAGCGGTTTGAGGCGCTTTTGGGCGACGCCGTCGGTCGGCAACTGACGGCCGACGTGCCGGTGGGGGCGTTTCTTTCCGGCGGCGTCGATTCCTCGCTCATCGTCGCGCTGGCGCGCGAGCGCGCCGACCACCCGTTGCAGACGTTCACCGTCGGCTTCGAAGAGCCGCGTTTCAACGAAGCACCGTACGCGGCGGCCGTCGCCGAGCATCTGCAAACCGAACACACCGAACTGATGGTCGGCGAAGCGCAGGCGCGAAGCATCCTGCCCGAACTGTCGACCATGTTCGACGAACCGCTCGCCGACCCGTCGGCGATACCGATGGCGTTGGTCGCGCGGCTGGCCCGCCGATCGGTGACGGTGGGGCTCTCGGGCGACGGCGGCGACGAATCGTTCGGCGGCTACGGCCGGTACTTGCGCGTTGAAAAGGAATGGAGCCGGCTGCGACGGCTGCCGTGGATGGTGCGACGACTGGTCGCCGGCGCGTCGACCCGGATGGAGCTGTACGCCCGGCATCTGCGGATTTGGCCCGACGCCGAACGGTTGGTGAAGGGGTTGGACGCCGCCGCCCGCGCCGACGCGCCGTGGGTCGCCCGGCCGCCGGCGCCGCTGCCCGACGACCTGCGGCAGTCGATGTACGCCGACTTGGTCGGCTACCTGCCCGACGACGTGCTGGTGAAGGTCGATCGCGCGACGATGGCCGCCGGCTTGGAATGCCGGGCGCCGTTGTTGGACCACCGGGTGGTCGAGTTCGCCTGGTCGGCGCCGGCGGCGCTGCATTTCGCCGACGGCCGGGGCAAATGGCTGTTGCGGCAGGCGCTGGCCAAACGGCTGCCGGCCGACCTCGTCGACCGACCGAAACGGGGTTTCGGCGTGCCGATCGGCGAGTGGCTGCGCGGACCGCTGCGCGACTGGGCCGACGACCTGCTGGACGAACGGCGGCTGACGGCCCAGGGGTTCTTTGAACCGATACCGATCGTGCGGGCGTGGCGCGAACACCGCGACGGCAAGCGGTCGCACAAGTCGGCGTTGTGGACGGTGTTGACCTTCCAGGCATGGTTCACGGCGCAATCCACCGGCGCCGCGCGGCCGATCGGAGCGGCGGCATGACGGCGTCGGTGTCCGGTGCGCCGGTCGCCACACCGGCCGTCGTCCGCGGCAAAGCGCCGCCGCGGTGGACGCGCTTCTACTTGAAGCCGGCGTGGCACTGGTTGACCACGCTGCCCGACCGTTGGACGGTGGCGCGCATGCGGCCGCCGACCGACGGCGTCCACGTCTGGTATGGTCACGAACGGGTGCCCAGCCGCGACGAGGTGGCCGTCGGCGGGGTCGTGAAATTGCAAGGTTTGCAAACCCGCTTCCCCAACCGGGCGGGTTGTTTCAATCTGGCTTACTTCGTCAGCAGTCGGCCGCCGCGCTCGGCCGTCGCCCTGGCGCGCGCGCTGCGCGGCCGGGGCGTGCCGTTGGTTTGGAATCAGAACGGCGTGGCGACGCCCGGCTGGTACGGATCGCGCTACCGCGAGCGCAACGCTCAGATGGCGCCCCTGTTGCACGCGGCCGACCTCGTATTGTACCAAAGCGAATTCTGCCGGCGGGCGGCCGATGTGTTCTTAGGCGCTTGCCGCGGCTGGTCGGAAATCGTCTACAACCCGGTCGACGTCGCCGCCTTCGCGCCGTCGCCGCTCTATTCCAACGAGCCGCTCGTGCTGCTCTTGGGGGGCGCGCAGTATCAGTTCTACCGGCTGGAGACGGCGGTGAAAACGCTTGCGGCGGTGAGACGCCGGCAGCCGGAGGCGACGCTCTTGGTCACCGGCAAGCTCGGTTGGACGCGCGACGCGGCGGAAGCCCGCCGACAGGCCGACGAACTCGTGCGGGCGCACGGCGTCGCCGACGTGGTGAAGTTCCTCGGTCCGTACACCCAAGCCGACGCCCCCGGCCTGTTCCGCCGAGCGCACGTCCTGCTGCACACGAAGTACAACGACCCCTGCCCGACGGTGGTGTTGGAAGCGCTCGCCAGCGGCCTGCCGGTGGTCTATTCGGCGTCGGGGGGCGTGCCGGAACTGGTAGGCGATGCCGCGGGCGTGGGCGTGCCGGCGCCGCTCGATTGGAACTTGGACCACCCGGCCGACGCCGAGCGTCTGGCCGAAGGCGTGCTGCACGTCGTCTCCCGCCGCCCGGACTACGCCGCCGCCGCCCGCCGTCGGGCCGTCGAAAAGTTCTCGCTCGACGCCTGGAGCCTCAAGCACGAAAAGTTGTTCGAGCGGTTGGTCCAAGCGAAGCGGCGCTGATCGAGCCGGCCACGAACGAGGATTAGAAGTCGCACGCCCAGACGCGGCCGTCGTCGGCGAAGGCGATGCCGAAGGGGGCGGCTTGGCCGAGTTCGGCGCGGCAGGCGTCGGGCGAGAGTCCGAAACGGTCCGCCAGCGCCTCAACGGTGGTATTGCCGACCGCGAAAATGAACTGCTCCATCTGCAATGAAACGCGCATGACGACGTCCTTTCTTCAACGGTTGACCACGAGCATCGAGCAAGCATAGATCGTGCCGACGGGCGAAAACCGGTCGGCCGATCGGCGCGCTCAAGGGAGAAATGAGAGTGAACGGCGATCGAACAAAGCGGAAATTGTTAGGTTTGACGACCTGAAGAATGTATTTTGGACAAAAAAACCCGAATCTAGGCCGTGTTGACAAACCGCTTGCGAAAGTGACGCGTTCTGGTAGTTTACGCGGGAGATCGACCTCAAGGAGGGGGGAGTTTCCATGCGGCGCTTTGAACTTTCCGACGAGCAGTGGGGACGGATCGAACCGTTGC
>JBOFFD010001081.1:0-4060 GCA_051648425.1 Planctomycetia bacterium | reverse complement strand
GACTTGAGCGAGGTTTCGTCGGGGAAGCCGAGTTCGCGGCAGGCGATCGCCTCCAAGGTTTCCTTCAGCGTGGCGTCGGGGCCAAGCGGCAGTTGCAGGCGGCGGCGCAGCAGCAGCGGTAGGAGTTTGCGGCGGCTGGCAAGGCGGCGGTCGGTGTCGGGGCGGCCGGGCGGCAGGCCGAGGGCCTGAGCGGCGAGGTAGCGCGTTTGAATGGTTTTCCAGGTGAGGTCGGCGGGCAGTTCGTCGACGTCCAACAGGGCGGCGGCGCGGCGGCGGCCGGCGTCGGTCGGTCGGCAACTGTTGTCTTCCATCAGGCCGTCGGCGCGCAGCGCGGCCAAAGCGGCGGCGAACTCGTCATCGCCCAAGCGGCGCTGGTAGATCCGTTCCATGTCCTTGCGGACGCGGCTGGGGGCCGGCGGGCGCTTGGCTGCGGGCGCCAGGCGCACCAGCACCAGTCGGGCCAACACGCCGACCGGCGGCGGCGCGTCGGCGAGCGCGGCCGCCGCGGGGTCGTCGCCGTCGACGATCGGTTGGACGTCGTCGGTCGGGGCTTTCGGGGAAGCGCTCATGGAAGGTTCCTGATGGAATGGTTCCGCGACGGCGGGCGGCGCCGCCGGCCATTGCCGATCGGCGTCCCGATGGAACGCTTCCGTCAAGATACGTCCGTCACGGCCTGTTGGCGACGGCGGCGGGAATCAGCGGCGGCGGCGGATCATCGTCGGCCGACGGCATTCGACGCAGTCGGCCGGCGCGGTCAGGAAGCGCCGGTACGGTTCCTCGACGATCATCACCGGGGCGGCGGTCTGGACGACCGCCGCTCGCGGCAACGGGCAGACGCCGTTCACACAGTCGGCGGGCGGCGGCGCCGCGAACGCCGTGAAGACGACGTCGGCCCCGGCCGGTTCGGTGAACGCGGCGAAACTAAGACCGTCGGCGGCGACGGCCAGTGTAAGACATGCGATGCCGACGAGCATTGTCAACCTCCTGGTTTCAGAGCGGTGCTGTAAGACACATCAAAAGGCGCGGAAATCGAGGTCGCGGGCGGGGAAGCCGGCCAAGTCGCTGAAGGCGAAGGAATCGTCCTGCGCCGTGATGAAGTCGACGTCGGCCCGCTTCACCCAGAAGCCGCCCGGCGGCGCCCCGGTCGGGCAGACGCCGTGCGCCTCCGGCCCCCAACTGTTCTCCACGTAGAACAGGTCGCCCAGTTCCGGGTGCCGCATCCAACCGGTGATGCACATCTGGTGCATCCAGGTCGTCACCCGTTCGTTGAGGAGCACCGGCGGCGACCCCACCACCCGGCAGCGCATACGGCCGCCCCAACTGCTGGCGATCGTCACCGGGTAGCCGTTGGCGACGGCTTGGCGCACGTCGTCGGCGGAACGCACCGGGGCGGTGGCGCGGACGACGTGCAGTCGGCCGGCGTCCAACCGAGCGGCGGCCGGGCCGGCGCCGTCGGACCATTCCCGCTCGACGGCGGCGCCCCATGTCAACCCATTGACATCGCCCGGGCCGCCCAACGGCTGCGGCAGGCCGGCGGCGTCGAACGGCAGCACGCCGTCGACCCGCGCGGCCTTGGCGGCGCCGGCGCCGGTCGAGCCGTCGCCCCGACCGCGCAGGCCGGCGTGGAACCGGCTGCGGCCGTAGCCGTACGGCAGGAACGGCAGCACCACCCGTTCAGGGTCGCGCTTGAGGGCGACCTCCACCGCCATGAGCGTCCAGACCGCCCGCGCCAGCCCCTGGCCGACACAGCTTCCCGTCTTCTGGGCGAAGGCGGGAAACGGCTTGCCGCCGTTGACGAGCTTGACGGCGTCCCACAGAAACGCCCGGTCGCGGTCCGCGGCGGGGTCCGCGCCGACGAGTTGGAACGGCGGCGACTCGGCCCGCAGCGCTTCTCGCACCGCCTGGCGCTCGGCGTCGAGCTCTATCGGCGGCAGCCAACCGAGGACTTCCGATGGAATCGGCTCGCCCTCCGCGAACGCCCGCCAATCGAAGACCGTTTCGTTCATGGCGCCACCCCATTGTCAGCGTTGGACGAAGCGAGTCCGGCCGCGATCTCCTCGAAGGCGGTGCGCCAGTCGTCGGGCTTGGTAAGTCGGCCGGCGTCGTACAGACGCTTTAGCGCGGCGCCGACGGCCGACCCCCAGCCGCTCCAGGCGGCGGGGTCGGCGGCGGCGCGATTGGCGGAGCGCCAAGCGTCGAGGATGCCGCCGGGGGTCGTGTAGGCGCCGGCGGCGACGGCCGCCGCCAGCGACCGCTGCGCCGCCGCCAGAGCGGGGGCTTCCGACCGACGGTCGGCGGCGACGGCGGCCGCGGCCGAGCGACTGACGGCCGTCAGCCCCAAGCCGTTCGGCTCCGGCGGCGGGCCGGGCGCGGGCGGCGGCGCGGGTGGTCCGACGACGACGGTGTGGATCGCCAGCGACGCCTTGCCGCCGTCGGCGACCGCCAACAGGAAGACGAACGAGCCGGGTTTGCCGGAGGCGAAGATGACGCGACGGCCGCCGTCGACCGGCAGGAAGGTTTTAGCGGCGGGAACGACCCCCCAGGCGTAGCCGGCTCCGACCGACGAGCCGGCGTCGAGAACGACCAAATCGCCAGGGTCGGCGGCGGCGGGACCGACGATTTTGGCCGTCGGCCCGTCGTCGCTGCGGGCGGCCGCCGTCGTCCAACAGACCCCCGCCGCGACCGCGAGGGCGAGAAGTGGTCGGCGGCGCGGCGAGGTGAGGAAAGACAATTCCGTTTTCATGCTTCAACCTTTCGGCGGGAGTGGATTTCGAGACGGTCGACGACGCCGTCGGCCAGGGGCGGGCGGTGGGGCGCGGCGTAGTCGGCGGCCGCGAGGCGGTCGGTCAGCGACCGGACGACGCACGCCACGTCGCGCAGTTCGGCCCGCGTCGTCTCGGCGAGGTGCTCAAGGGTTTCGCGCTGCTGCGCTGAATCGAGCCGGCAGTGTTCCAGAAGCTTTTCCTGGTTGCGGTGGAACAAGACCACCAGCACGACCACGACCGCCAGCGCGCCGCCGTCGGCGACGAGCCGCAGCAGCGTCACCGGATCGGCGTTTTCGATGGGGGGCGGCCCTGCCTGGGCCACCACGAGCGGGGGACGGACGGCGGTCGACCAATCGGCCAGTACGGCGGTCGACCAGGAAACCGCCAGGGCGGCGACGGCCGCTCCGACGAGCCATGCGGACGCCGTGTAGGAAACGGGTGGTGGACGAACGGACATGAGCGCTACTCCCGACGTCGACGATGCGACGTTGAAGGTATGGCCGACGACCGAGCGTTTTTTAAGATCGCGCGGCTTGTCCTTCAGAGCCCGAAGCGTGAGCGAAGGTCCGGACGGCAGGGTCGACAGCGTCGAATCCTTCTGCTTTCGCTGCATCGACTCCGACGCCGTGGGGTCGGACGTAGGATTCGTCTCAGCCCGTCGCACCGTCCGGACCTTCACTCACGCTTCGGGCTCTGAAGGAGGCGGACCGGACGACTTCGGAATGAAGCGGTCGACGGGGTCGTTTCGCGGGCCGTCCGGGAGGCGGCGACGGCGTCGGTGGAATTCATCTTGCAGGCAAAGTCGACCCATCTTTACACTAAGACGGACGACGGGGGGTGGACGATGCGGACGGCACGCGTGTTGGTTCTTACGGCGGCGATCGGCGCGGCTTTTCAAGCGACGGCGGGCTTCGCCGACGACCGGTACTTTCCGTTCCGCGGGCCGACGGCGGAGCGGCTGCCGCCGACGCAGCGCGACTGGGAGGAACTGGCCGCCAAACAGCACCTGCGGGCGGCGCATCCTGGCTGGTGCATTGAAAAAGTATGGCTGTACGCCGACCCGATCTACTATCTGCGGCCGCCGGCCGCTCCGTGCGGTACGCCGTCGCACACCAGCTTCCGCGGTCAGTACGGGATGAACCACCCGATGCCGTACTACATCCCGGAACCGAAGATTGGGTTCGTCGCGGTCCCGCCCTGGGAAAAGCGCGGGTTGGCGGCGCCGATCGTCGGTGTGACGCCGAATGTAGGCCGGCCGACGCTGGAACCGATCGGCGGCATTGAATCGGTGGGCG
>JBOFFD010001080.1:0-3455 GCA_051648425.1 Planctomycetia bacterium | reverse complement strand
TAGGCGCGGACGCACTGCACCAGCAAGCCGCCGCGGACCGTCAGCGCTGGTCCTTGGATTTCGCGCACCGTGCTGGTGATGCGGACGTCGACGCGGCGTAGGTCCGAGTCGGTTTTTTCGACGGCGATGGTGCGCAGTTCGACCGTCAGGCAGCGTTTGTTGCTGAAGCCGAACCAGCCGCCCCTGTCGGGCCGCAGCTTCAAGACGGTCTTCTCGATGGTGCAGGATTCCACTTCGGCCGCCAGGGCGTCGACGAAGGCCCGCAGCTTGTGGGCGAAGATTTCCAGCGGCAGGGACGCGAGAAAGTTCGCAGTGACGACGCCGGCTTCGAGGTTGCTGCGGGTCGGCTCGGCGAACTGGTCGGTGGGCGGCTCGACGACTTCCGGTTCCAGGTCGACGGAAAAAGTCAGCGTTTTCGGCTCGGCGGCGCGTTGCACGGGCGGCCGGGACGCAACGGGCTTGGGCTGGCGGGCGTGCAAGGGCTGGGCCGGCGGTTGCGGAATTGGCGACGGCGGCGGCTTGCGGATCGGGTTGCGCTCGGTCGGCGGGTCGTCGGCCATTTCGCGCCGTTCGGCGGGCGGGGGGGCTGCCGGGAGTTTTGCGGGCGCGAACGCCGTCGGGGGGATGAGAAGACTGGGGAAGCTGCCCAGGCTTTCGCTGGAGAGCCGTTGCATGCCGGGCCGTTCGAGGGTCGGGGCCTCTTCCGACAACGGTCGCTGCGCCGGCACCGACCGGGCCTGGCGAACCGGCAGCGGCGCTTCCGGCGCCTGTCGCAGCGAGCGAGTGAACTCGTTGCAGGTGCGGAATCGATCCTTGGGAACGCCGCACAAAGCGCGGCCGACGAGCTTGCGGTCGGGTTCGGGCAGCATCGAAAGATCGGGCTGACAACTGACGTGTTGAAAGATCAACTCGCAATAGTCGGTGGCGGGGTAGGGCCGGCAGCCGGTGAGAAGCTGCTGATAGGTCACCGCCAAACTGTATTGATCGGAAGTCGATTCGATGCGGCCGCCGAACAATTCCGGCGGCGCGTAGGCCGGCGTGAAGGCCATGCCCTGCTGCTGATCGTGCATCGACTGCACGAGGCCGAAGTCGGCGACCTTCACGTGACCGCTGACCAGGAATAAGTTCGACGGTTTGACGTCGAGGTGCTGCAAGCTGTACTGTCCGACCAACAGGTCGAGAACTTCCGCGGCTTCGTGCATGTAGCCGAGCAGTTCTTCGCGCGGGATGCCCTGACGACCTTCGGCCGAGCATTCGTCGAAGCGGTCGGCGAGGTTTTTGTCGGCGAGTTCGGTGACGATGACCAGAAAGTCGTTCACGACCTCGAAGCGGTCGATGGCCAGAAGGTAAGGGTGGCGGAGGGCGGAGACCTGCCGCAGGCCGTCGAGTTCGCGTTGATTGCTGCCGTTGAGCAGCGAAGTAACCTTGACCGCCTTGGCGATGCCGCCGGGTGCGATCGCCTCCCAGACTTCACCGAAGCCGCCGCGGCCGAGGAACTTGACCAGCCGGTACCCCGGAAGTATCTCTCGGTCGGCCTGCAACAGTTGCGCCAAAGCGGCGGCCACGTCGGTGGTTTCAGTCGCCGTCATGAAGCGCCCGATCTCCCTCTGACCAACCGCTCGGCAGCGTCCGCTCGACCTTCCGTCGACGGACGCATGCAATCAAAATCAAAGGCGTTTCGCCTAACTCGACACGAGACACCCGCGAAACGACGTAGCTTTCGCACGGAACAACCTGATTCCGGCGAGGATGCTCTACTATCCGAGTATTATTGCCATCACAGTGGCGAATCGGCCAGATCAATCTTCGGGACTATGGTAAACCCGAGGATCCTCCGACGAGCTGAAAGCCCGCATCTTGCCGAGAACGAACAAGTTCATCCGAGAGGCCGAGCGTGAGTTCTTTTCCAGGACTAACCTACTCCGGTCAGTCTTTTTTAAGGCAAATCGTTCCATTCGTCTGAAAATACGCGCGATTTCGGGTCGAATAATAGAACCTTGCTTAGCTTAGCTTGCGATCGGCCGGGTGGCATCTCAACCTCCTCGTTTTTCTTCGACGGGCCGAATCGCTTGCCGCAACGTAAACACCTCTTCGGCGGATCGTCGTTAAAATCGTCACGTTCCGCGTCGACCTCGTCTTCTCCGACAGATGGTCGTCCGATCGATCTTATTCAATCTAATTTTCTTCTGACTACTTCCTCGATCCGCAGGTGAAACTCTTCATGGCCTCCCTCGAACTCGGCGACCTGCGAATTCCGACCGGCGTCTTCGTCGCCGTCGACGGCGGCACGACCAACACTCGTGCGACCGTCTTAGTCGACGGCGTCGTCGCGGCGGCCGTCCGCCGTTCGGTCGGCGCCCGCGACGTCGCACTGAACGATCCGGCGGCGGGTGCGACGCCACTCGACCGACTCTCGGCCGCCGTCCGTGAGACCGCCGCCGAGGCGCTACAAAAAGCGGGCGTTTCGCGGGAAGCCGTCGTCGGCTTCGTCGCCTCGGGGATGCTCACCTCCAACGTCGGCCTCGTCGACCTGCCGCACGTCTACGCCCCCGCCGGCCCGGCCGAACTGGCCGACGCGGTCGCCGAGCGGCTCTTTCCCGCGATCGACGCCCGGCCGGTGCGCTTGGTGCGGGGGGTCCGCATCGGCAACGACGAAATGATGCGCGGCGAAGAGTGCGAGACCTTCGGCCTGATGGCCGCCACCGGCCGTCGCGGTCCACTGTGCATCGTGCTGCCCGGTTCCCATACCAAAGTCGTCCACGTCGACGCCGCCGGTCGGATTCTGGCCGCCCACACCACGCTGGCCGGCGAAGTGCTGCGGGCGCTGGCCGAAAACACCGTGCTGGCGGGCGGTCTGCCGCCGATGGCGTCGTGGCCGCGGGACGTCGATCTCGTCGCCTTCGACCGCGGCGTGGCGCTCGCCGAACGCTTCGGCGTCTTGCAGGCCGCCTTCCGCGTTCGCGCCGCCTTGGTACTAGAGGGGAAAAGCCCGGAGTATTGCGCCGCGCTTTTGAACGGATTGGTGGTGGGGGGCGACGCCGCCGACCTGTTGTGGTCCGGGGCGTTCCCCGCGCGCGGCACGGTGCTGGTGGGCGGCTCGGCCCCGTTGCGGACGTTGTACGTTCGGCGGCTGCGTGAATTGGCGGGTGAACGGCCGTTGCGCATTCACGAGGCGACCGACGCCCAAGCGTCGGAAGCCGCCGCCGTCGGCGCCGCGCTGCTCGCCTTCGGCGTCCGAGCATAGCCCGCCGCGCGAGCAAGGGATTCCGAAAACCGCACGACGTTGAAAAGCCGATCGACGATAGCCGAAGCGGCCGGGACAGGAATCCCTTGCTTGCGCGGCCCGCTACTGTCTTTTCAAGTTTGGTGCAGCGGTCTTTTCCTTTTAGCCGGGGTGGTCCGCCGCCCCGCGTCCGATCCTTGGCCGGACGGCCGTCCTCGACGGACGCGGGGCG
>JBOFFD010001079.1:0-2092 GCA_051648425.1 Planctomycetia bacterium | reverse complement strand
GGCGGCCCGCAAGGAACGGCAGCAGGAATACTACCGGGTCGTGCGGACGGCGATGAAGGGCCTGCGGCAGGACCGCGCGGACCGGCGCGAGGAATCGCTGAAGGCGCTGCAACGGCTGGACGACCCGTTGGCGGTCGAGCCGCTCTTGGAGGTGTTGGGGGCGAAGGGCGAGCCGGGCGAACGGCGGCTGATGGTCGACCTGCTGACGGCGATCGAAACGCCGGAAAGCACCGACGGCCTCTTGAAGACGGCGGTGTCGGACGCGGACCCCGACAACCGGGCCGCCGCCGCCGAAGCGCTGACGCCGCGGAAAACGCCGGAACTCGTCGGACGAACGGTGCGTTGGCTTCGGAGCGTCAAGAACGACGAGGTGCGGTCGGCGGCGGTGGTTTTGGAGGCGATCGGCGACGAAACGGCGGTTCCGGCGCTCGTAGACGCCTTAATCACCAAGCACGAACAGGTGTTGACGATCGCCGACCAGAATCGGTTGGGGATGGGTCGAGCGCAGAAACTGACCCAGACGATTATTCAACCGGACGGGACCATACGGAAATATCGGAATCCGCTGGCTGGCACGCCCGGACCCCAAGGTCCGATCACGATTACCGAAGAGAAACGTAACGACGAAGTCCGCGCGGCGCTGATGAAGATCACGGGGCAGGATTTCGGCTACGACAAGACCGGGTGGCTGACGTGGATGCGGCGGGAGTACCGCGAGAAGCCGGCCCGCGCCGAATGACGGAACCAGAAGGCGCCGCCGCCGGCCGACTCCACGGAAGACGAGTGGACGGCCGACGGCCGGCGCAAGGACGAAAGACGACATGAGCGCATCACAACGGCGCGGTACTGGAACGTGGACGTGGACGGCGGCGGTCGCCCTGTTCGCCGGCATCGGCGACGGATCGCCCCAACGGACGAACGCCCGAGCCGACGACGCCGACGACGCGCGGGCCGTCATCGAGCAACTGCTGGCGGAACACGCGGCGCGCCGCAAGGCCGAAGCCGCCGCCGACGAAAAGGCGAACCGGACGGGGTCGACCGGGTTGCGGAAAACCGCCGCTGAAACACCCGCTGAACCGGCCGCCGACGAACCGGAACCGAAACTGACGCCGATCGTTCCGCCGGCGCCGGCGAAGGCCGCCGACGGCGTCCGCGCCCCTGGTCCGAAGCCGTCGGCCGCGCCGCTCGACGTCAAGCCGCCGGCGTCGATCGCCCGGCCGGCCGTGCCGAATGATCCACTGGCCGCCACCGCCGACGACGTCATCGACCGCTTGGTCAACCAGCAGCGCGAACGGTCGTCGCGCGACCGCCGCGACGGCCTGCTCGCCTATCAACAGGCCCAGGCCCAGGCCCGCGCCGGCCGACTGGCCGAGGCCGTCCGGCTCGCGAAACAAGCCAAAAAGCTGTATCCCGACAACACCGAGATCGCCGCCTACGCCGCCTCGCTGGCGACCGAGGCGTCGAAGAACAAGCTCGTCACCGATTGGAACGCGCAGGCGAAGGCGCGGGTGGCCGGCGCCGTCGACCGGGCGAACCGGTTGGCGGGCGCCGGCCGATCCGACGAGGCCCAGGACTTGTACGTCGGGGTGGTGCTGGCCGTCGGCTTGTTTCCCAACGGCAACGGCGTCGACCTGTATCGTCGCCAAGCGGAAGAAGCCCTTTGCCGGTTGCAGGGAGTCGCCAAGCCGCACCTGTTGAAGCTGCAACTGCGCGACCCTGACGGCAAGACGGCGGACGTCGCCGCGCCGCCGGAAGCGCCGGCGCTGCTGGTGGCGCCGGGCGCCGCCGCGCCGAACAATCTGCGGCGGGTGCTGCGCGGCTCCGAAGAGGCCGCGCCGGCGTGGTACGTCGAACTGAAAACCAAACTGTCGCTGCCGATGACCGTCGACTACCGTCGGCTGCCGGCGACGTTGGTCTTCGACGAAATCGCCAAGGCCACCGGCGCGCCGTTCGTCATGGACGAAGCGGTGACGCTGTCGCGGTCGCATCTGAACGCGATGATCGACCTGCGGGTTTCCCAGACGGCGGCCGAGACGATTCTGGACGTCGTCTGCGCGAAGGCCGGCGTCGAGTACATCCTGATGGAACGCGG
>JBOFFD010001078.1:0-2075 GCA_051648425.1 Planctomycetia bacterium | reverse complement strand
GGTGAAGATGTCGACGAAGACGAACGCGAACATCGCCACGATGAACAGGATGACGATCATCACTTTTTGGCGGCGGCGGAAAACCTCGAACACCATTTGCAGCATCCTCGCTTGGTCGCGGCGTCTTCGCCGGGCGGCTTCGCCGGGCGGCTTCCGTCCTTCTTCCATCGTTCGGTCGGAAGCCCCGGAAAAGGAGCGTTTATTGCGCCACCGGGTCGAAATCCACCGCCGGCCCCGGTCGCCGCGCCGCAGCTTGCCTTCGGAACTAGGAAGTGGTCCGAAGTTGTGGTGCGGGCGTCTCGCCCAATGGTGCTTACTTTAGCCAACAGGCGAATGTCTGTAGGGCTTCAAGTGCTGTTTTGAAGCCCAAATTGGTGTTGAAAGGGCTGTAAACCGCCATCTCAGGCCCATTGATCGCTCTGACAAAACCTAAAGTAAGCACCATTGGGCGTGACGCCCGCACCACAAGGGGGCCGCCGCCGCGGCCGCTTGGTACCATACGTCAGCCGCGAAACCTTCCCGCCTCGTTGGAGCCGACCAACCATGTCGACCGTCGGACTTCTCTTCGTCGCGCTTTGCCTGTCCGCCGACGCCGGTCCGGAACCGGCGCTGCGCACCGTCGAGGAACTGGCCCGCGATCTCAAACCGTCGGTCGTCGTCGTCGATTCGCTCGGCCGCGACGGCGAACGCCGCGGCGTCGGCACCGGCTTCGTCGTCCACCCCAGCGGTCTCGTCGCCACCAACCTGCACGTCGTCGGCGAGTCGCGCCCCATCCGCGTCACCCTGTCCGACGGCAAGGTCCATACCGCGACCGCCGTCCACGCCTTCGACCGCCGGCTTGATCTGGCGGTGGTGAAGATCGACGCCTCCGGCCTGCCCGCCCTGCCGTTGGCCGATTCCGACGCCCTGCAGCAGGGCCAGGAAGTGGTCGCCCTGGGCAACCCGCAGGGGCTGGAATACAGCGTCGTGGCCGGGGTGCTTTCCGCCCAACGGGAGGTCGACGGTCGACCGATGCTGCAACTGGCCATTCCCGTGGAACCGGGCAACAGCGGCGGCCCGGTGGTCGACCGCCGCGGCCGGGTCTGCGGCATCCTCACCATGAAGTCCGCCGTCACCCCCAACCTGGGGTTCGCCGTCGTCTCGAACGCCTTGAAGTCGCTGTTGGACCAACCGAAGCCGGTGCCGATGGAACGCTGGCTGACCGTCGGCGCCCTCGACCCCCGCGAGTGGACCGCGCTGTTCGGCGCCCAGTGGCGGCAGCGCGGCGGCCGACTGTACGTCGACGGCGCCGGCGACGCTCCGGGCGGCGGATGGGGCGGCCGATCTCTCTGTTTGGCGACTTCGGCCGTTCCCGGCGTTCCGTGCGAACTGTCGTGCAACGTGAAGCTCGCCGCGGAGGAAGGCGCCGCCGGCCTCGTCTTCCACAGCGACGGCGCCGACCGCTGCTACGGCTTCTATCCCACCGCCGGCGCCCTCCGCCTCACCCGCTTCGACGGCCCCACCGTCTTCACCTGGAAGATTCTCGCCGAAGTCCGCACCGGCCACTACAAGCCCGGCGAGTGGAACGCCTTGAAGGTCCGCCTGGAACCGGGCGTGGTCCGTTGCTACGTGAACGACCGCCTGGTGGTGGAATCGACCGACCAAACCTACACCGGCGGCAAGGCGGGCGTGGCGAAATTCCGCGACACCCAGGCCGAGTTCCGCGGTTTTCGGGCCGCCGCGACGACCGCCGACGACCGGACGAAGAAGGTCGACGAACTGGTCGCCCGGCTGGCCGCCGCCGGTCCGAAGCGGTCGCCGTCGCCGACGTTGTTGGACGAGTTGGCCGCCGCGGGGCCGGCCGGCGGCCGCCGGCTGCACGAACAGGCGGCCGCGCTGGAAGAACAGGCCGCCGCCCTGCGCCGCGCCGCCGTCGCCGTTCATGAACGGGCGGTGCTGAACGAGTTGTCCAAGCTGGCGGCCCAAGGCGACGACCTGCCGTTGGTGCGGGCGGCCCTGCTCATCGCCCGGCTTGACAATCCCGACCTCGACGCGGCGGCGTACGAACGGGCCGTCGACCGCCTCGCCGAAGAAGT
>JBOFFD010001077.1:0-4957 GCA_051648425.1 Planctomycetia bacterium | reverse complement strand
AACACCACGGTGGCGCGGTCCGCGCTTCCGGTCTTCGTCTGCCCCAGCGATTCTCACGACGGCACGCTCGACAACCGGGCCAACGTGGGCGGACGGTGGGGCGTCACCAACTACAAGATGTCGAGCGGCTCGAACTGGGAGTGGGGCGCCTTCGCTAACTCGTTGAACACGGGTCGTTTCGCCAACAACGGCCACGGCCTCGATCGTGGAAACGGCGTCATGTGCCGCAACGGCAACAACGACCCCAACAATCCACAAGTGACGACGACCTCGTTCCGCCAAATCTCCGACGGCCTCTCGAAGACCTTCTTCGTCGGCGAAGCGGTGCCCGCCTGGTGCACTCACACCTGGTGGTGGTGGTTCAACGCCACCACGGCGACGACCTGCGTCCCGCTCAACTACCGCACGGAAGCCCTCGCGGAAGTGAATGCCGGCGACTGGCCGAACAACTATTCCTTCCACAGCCGCCACCAGGGCGGCGCGTTCTTCCTGATGGGCGACGGCGTCGTGAATTTCGTCAGCGATACGGTCGACTTGTCGGTCTATCGCGCCCTGTCGACGATCGACGCCGGCGACTCCGGCAACCTGTAACAACGCACCCGGCAACGACGCCGATCGACCTTTTCATCTCCACTTAGGACTTTCTCCCAGTGAACAATCGCCTTTCCGTTTTTTGGATGATGGGACTAGTATTGGCCGTCGGCTGCTCGGGCGGTCCCGCGATGCCGAAGACGGCCGCAGTGAAGGGCGTCGTCAAAATGGACGGCAAGCCGGTCGCCAACGCGGCGATCGTGTACTACCCGGAAAGCGGCGGCCGGGCGGCTTCGGGTAAGACCGACGCCGCCGGCGCGTTCACGCTGACGACCTTCAAACCCAACGATGGGGCGCTGCTCGGTCCCCACGTGGTGGCCGTCGTCGCCAACGGCGCCGTCGCCGCTACGGAGGAAGACAATAAGAACGCCAAGGTCGCGCCGCGGCCGAAAGATCCTTCAAAGGCGGTTCAGCCGAATTCCAACGTCCCGCTCAAGTACGCTGAGATGCGGACCTCCGATCTAAAACAGACCGTGGCCGATGGACCGAACGACCACGCCATCGAATTGAAGTAGTTGTCTCGCGCAACTCGGTGATGAACCGCCACGCGGACGGACGTCGCCTACCGACTATTCAAGGTGCGGACGTCACCGTCCGCCGCCGACGCGCGGACGGATTTTACACACTGACTCGGAAGATCTTTCGCCGTCGCGCCTCGACACGGGCGGACCAGAGTTCCACCCTACATTTGGAAACGATCGAAGCCGACGGAGTGTCAGGCCGGAGTCCGTTTGAACTTGCGGACGCGGCCGTAAGGCACCCATTCCAGCACGTACAAGTCGCCCTTCGAGTCGACCGTCAGCGCGTGCGGGTGCTGGAACTTGTCCTTCGCGCCCTTCTCGAATTGGTCCTTCGGCGTCTCCTTGCCGTCGCCCAGCACCGCCAACGGCTTGTCGTTCGGGTCGATCACCGTCACCATGTGGGTAAGATCGGGGCAGAACAGTTCTTCGCCGTGCTGGTAGAAGCAGCAGGGGTTGCGGACGAAGTCGCCGGAAACCGTGCGCTTGTAGTCGAGTTCCAGCGAGAACACTTCGTACCGGCCGTTGCCGCGGTCGGCGATGTACACTTCCGGTTCCTTGCCGCCGGTGCGCACCCATACGCCGTGGCAGGTGCGGAACTGGCCGTGGTCGGTCCCCGTGCCGCCGATCGTCTTAATTTCCTTGAAGTTCTTGTCGAAACGGGTGACGCGCTGCGAGCCGTAGCCGTCGACGACGTAAACGTCGCCGTTGGGCGCCACCGCGACGTCGGTCGGGTTGCTCCAATCGAATTTCTGAGCGACGCTCGATTCTTTGTCGACGTTGCCGATGGTGTACAACACCTTGCCGGTGAGATCGGTCTTATAGACGCGGGCGCCGAGGCGCGGCGAGCCGTTGCCGCCGGCGACGTTTTCAGTGAAATACAGGAATTCGCCGTCGGCCTCTTTGCTACAGTAAATGCCGTGCGCCGTTGCGACGATCTGGTCCGGCGTGTAGCCGATCTTATCGCCGAAGTCCTTCGACCACGTCTCGGCCAGCGCGCCGTCGGCGCCGAAGATCGCCACGCACGGGCTGTTCGACCGCGAGGTGACGATGACGCGGTCCTTCGAATCGACCGCGATGCCGCAACCGAGGCCGAAGTTCATACCGGCCGGCAGCTTGCCCCAGCTTTCGTCGAGGGTGAACTTATACTTGCCGCTGCCGATGATCGCCGGTTCGGCCGACTCGGCCGCTTGGGCGGATCCGAAAACGCCGTGGGCGATGGCGCCGGCCGCCCCCGCCAGACCCATCGCCAACAAGTCGCGCCGGGTGTGCCGAACCTGGAACAGATGCTCGTTCATGGCGGTCCCTCAGTGTGAATGACGTCGATCGTCGGCGGCGCCGGTGGAAGTTTTGGATAGTTCCGGCGCCGCGCATCCGTGCTGACATCGTATCAGTTCGCGGGCGGCGGCAAGTCGGCCGGAGTATCAACCTTCGGTGTTACGCGGAAGGCGTGGAACGGGCCGAATCGACCGAGCGGTTCGACGCCGCCCCACCAAGACAGCGTCTTCGGGCGCCGATCGATCGTCAGCAGCAGGCGGAACGGTTCGCCGTCGATAAGACGCCCTCGTGATGTTGGGTCGAGACTAAGAACGTCCTTGGTCGCCATCAATCCTTTGCGACGACTGTAATACAGCAGTTCGGGGCTCCACTCGAAGTCTTCGACCACGACGCGGTCGCCGGGCGCGGTCGCCCGCCGCACCAAGTCGCCGACGATCGGCATCACTCGGGCTTGGTCGTGCGACCCATACTGCATGCGGTCGAGGTACGACGCGCCGCCGACCAACATCCATCCCGTGAAACAGACCGCCCCCGCGAAAGGAAACGGCGAAAGGCGCGGCAGTCGTTCGGCGACCGCCGTGCAACCCAACCCGCCGACGACCGCTAAGAACGGCGTCGCCGCCTGCAAATAGTAGTTGTGCTGAACGTAAAGATTGAAGAAGACGAACACCGTCCCAAAGGCGCCGCCGGTCATTAAGACGAAGGCCAGGCGTTCCGAACCGCTTAAGACGGCGAAGCCGAGTATAAGACCGACGAACGGTACGACGATCGACCCCGCCGGGAAGAAGTCGGCCGTCAACCGTTCACCGATGCGGCCCCACGCCGCCGGTGAGGCTCGCTGCGACCAGTCGCCAAAGTTGTGAGCGGCCAGTCGGTCGGAAACGAGCGGCGCCGTCGCCGGGCTTTCGCGCAGCAGGGCGTCGCGGTGGTGGACCCACCCCGCCCCGGCCGCCAGCGGCGCTAGAAGTAAGACGGCCCAAAGCGTAAGACGGCCGGCTAAGACCGCCGCTCCGCTCCGGCGGCGGCTCCAGAGATCGCCCGCCGCCAAAAAGGCCGCCAAGGGCAATACCGTCGGCACGGTCGTGAGCTTGCACAGCGCCGTCATGACCCCTGCGGCGACGGCCAGCATCCACCACGCCGCGGCGGCGCGATCGCACCGTGGACGTCTTACTCCTTCGACGACCGCCGCCGCGAACGTCAGCGTGAAGAAAACGGACGCGAAGTCGATCATCGCCGCGCGGCTCCACGCGATGGTGAACGGACACCACAGGTAGACCAGCACCATGGTTTCCGGTCGTCGACGGCCCGGCCACAGCAGCGTCGCCAGCCGGTAGAAGGCGACCGCGGACGCCGTGAAGAAAAGGAGATTCGCCGACCGACAGCAGGCGTCTAAGTTTTCCAGTCCCGCCGAGTGGATCATCGCGGCGGTCGCCTGCACCAGCGGAAACTCGAACGGCGCCCGCCACGGCGGTCCGAACACCGGCGTTTCGTAGTCGAGGAACCGCACGCCGTCGGTCGTGAACGTCCAGGTCGTGATCGCCACTTGGCATTGCCGCCAGGCGTGATCCTCCGTCAATGGCTGGCCCAGGTTCGGCAGCCGCGCCGCCAAAGCCAGCACGACCAACAGCCCGAAAACGAGCCGCTCGCCGATGTCGGCGACGAACGGCCATCGGCGATTCGCGGAATCCGACACGACGCCTCCTGTTTTCCCCTCGACGACCGGGCGCTCGCGCGTCTACAATAAAAGTACGCGATCTACTCCAGTACCCCCCGCCGCTTGAAGCCGCACCCGGAAGGCGATGACCATGCTCCGAACCGTCGCGGTTGTCTGCTGCCTCTGGGCGACCGCCGCCGGCGCCGAAGAAGCCGCCGTTCCGTCGTTCCGACTCGAAGTCGCCCCGATCATCTCGAAAGCCGGCTGCAACCAAGGCGCCTGCCACGGCAACCTTAACGGCAAGGGTGGCTTCCGGCTGAGTCTACGGGGCGACGACCCGTCCTTCGACCTGCGGGCCATGACGCGCGACGCCTTCGGCCGTCGTCTCGACCGGCAAGACCCCGAAAACAGCCTCCTGCTGCGCAAAGCGACCGGAGCCGTCGACCACGACGGCGGCCGTCGGTTCGCGCCGACCAGCCGTGAGTTCCGCATCGTCGCCGCTTGGATCGCCGCCGGTGCGACCGACGCCGTCGGTCCCGCCGTCGTCCGCTTGGAAATTGAACCGGCCGAGAGCATTGTCGACCTCTCGGCCGACGGACCGACCCGCCGGGCGCTGAGGGTGGTCGCGCACTTGTCCGACGGCGTCGAACGCGACGTGACCGCCGAAGGAACGTACGAATCGAGCCATCCGACGCGGTTGCAGGTCGACCGTGACGGGATGGTCGCCGCCAGCGCGCCGGTCGAAGGGACGGTCAGCGTTCGTTACGCCGGTGGTCGGGCGTCGGCGCGGCTGCTCTTTCGGCCGCGGCCTTCCGACGCGGCCGACGGCGCCCCTCCCACGAATCCGATCGACGCCGCGGTCGCCGAGAAACTGGCCACCCTCGGCGTCACGGCGTCCCCACTCTCCGAAGACGCA
>JBOFFD010001076.1:0-1610 GCA_051648425.1 Planctomycetia bacterium | reverse complement strand
CGGCGTCGACCGACTGTTGGGGGCGACGGCCGCCCTGGAAACGACCGACGCCCCCGGCGTGATCGTCGTCGACTGCGGCTCGGCGATCACGGTCAACGCCGCCACTCGCGACGGCCGCGTCTTCCAGGGCGGCGCGATTCTGGCGGGCGTCCGGCTGGCGGCCGAGGCGCTGCATCTCGGCACCGCCATGCTGCCGAACGTGCAAGCGCGGGAACGGCGAACGCCCGCGGTGGTCGGCCGGAACACGGCCGACGCCATCGCTGCCGGCCTGATCTTCGGCTTGGCCGGCGCCGTCGACCGATTGATCGAAGACATGGCCGCCGCTCTGGGCTTGCCGCCGCCGCGCCCGCGGACCTTCACCGGGTCAAACGACGAACCGTTCACGCCGGTGGTTGCAACGGGCGGCGACGCCTTCCTGCTGAGTCCGCAACTGCGCACGTTGCACCGCATCGACCCGCTGCTGGTCTTGAACGGCGTGCGGACGGTTCTGATCCGCCGGGCGAAGGTAGCGCGCCCGACGCCGAAAGACGTGCCCGTCGTGCCGGGCTGAGCGGCGTCTTGCTACTGAGGAACAGGTAGGTTTTTGCGCTGCGGCGCCGGTTGTCGCAGCGGCGGACGTCGCCGCCTCCGTCAGAGCCGGAAGCGTGAGCGAAGGTCCGGACGGCACAGCCTACTGCGTCGAATCCGGATTCTTCGCAGAACGTCGCCGCCTTCGGACCTTCGCTCACGCTTCGGACTTTGAAGGACGATCGGTCCGTGGGCAGCGCAAAAGTCCAGGTTTTCCTCAGTAACGAAGACGACGGACGAAGACGTTCCCGGCGACGGCTCGCCGTGGGCCGTCCGCGACGCTATGACGCACGCTTCTAAAACTCGTGGGTGGGCGAACCGGGCGGCAAGTCTAGAATTCCCAACGTCAACGAAGAAGCATCCGCCGACCGGCCGTTCCTTTGCCGGCGCATCGCGGCCAATCCTTGGAGGTCGAACGAACGTGAGCTTGGCAACCGGCGGCGACGACGTGGCGGCGGGCGTACAGAAGGCGAAAGCCGAACTTGACGCCCAGGTCCGCAAGATGATCGAATGGCACTTTTCGCCGGAAACCGGTTCGCCGTTCTGGCTGGAGAAGGCCAAAACCTACGACTTCAATCCGCTGACCGACGTCCACACCTTCGAGGACGTGAAACAGAAATTTCCGCTCTTTGAAGACGACTGGATGCGCGGCGGCCCGGTAAGCCGCTGGATTCCCAAGGGCAAACTCGGCAAGCCGACCTACGTCTTCGAGACCGGCGGCACCACCGGCGTGCCCAAAAGCCGCGTCGTCATCGACGACTTCCGCATCGACTACGAACTGTTCAGCCACACGCTGCCCGACGACAAGTTTCCGAAAGGCTCGAACTGGCTGATGCTAGGGCCGTCGGGGCCGCGCCGCTTGCGGCTGGCCGTGGAACATCTGTGTCAGTACCGCGGCGGCATGTGCTTCTGCGTCGACCTCGACCCCCGCTGGGTCGTCAAGGTGCTGAAGAAGGGCGACCACGCCCACGCCAAAGCCTACCTGGACCACATCATCGACCAAGCGGTGACGGTGCTGACCGCCGGTCACGACGTGAAGTGCA
>JBOFFD010001075.1:0-2407 GCA_051648425.1 Planctomycetia bacterium | reverse complement strand
GGTTTCGCGGCGCGCCGTCGTCCTTGGGATAGAGCGTCAGCTCCATTCCTTCGCCGTTGACGACCGCCTCTTGCGACACCATCCGCAGCCAGCCGTCGGCCCAGACGAGGCTTTTCTTTTCGCTGTAATCGAGCCGTTCCGTAAAAATGACGATCTTGTCGTCCGGGTTCTTACTGCCCCGGTTGGCGGTCAGTTCGACGTCGCCTTCCGCCCAACCGCCGACGGGCTCGAACTCGACTTTCGGCAGGTCGAGTTCGCGGTCCAAGATGAGGACGGCCGCCTTGGCGCGGATGGTGCGGATTTCGTCGTGGTCGGGGTTGCCGTCCTTGGCGGGCGAAATGCTGACGAGGCTGAACGGTTCGACGCGCACTTTCTTACGGTCTTTCGGCAGCACTTTGTAATCGTCGAAGTAGACGAAGATGCCCAAGCCGCGGCCGGCGAATTCCGAGTCGGCGTATTTGCGGTCGTAATTCAGAATGGTCTTACGGGCGGCTTCGGCGCAGGTCGGCCCGAAGGCGCGGCGGGCGGAGACGATCGATTCGCGGGCGGCGTCGACGTCGTTGGGTATGACGTCCAAACCATCCCTGAGCGGCTGCAGCAGCTCCGGATCGATCTCCGCGTAGTCGGTGTATCGGCCCAGCGTCCGCTCGTAGAGCATGTAGGCTCCGAACAGGACGGCGAGCGACAGCAGGATCGAGCCCGTTTGCCGGCCGGTCACGGATGCACCCCGTCGAGTCGCGGAGTTTCGGCGTCGGCCGTCGGTCCGCGTTTCATCATTAGTCGCCGCATCGGTGTCACGCCGCGTCCCGTTCGAGGGGTCGTCGATAGTAGTCGAGCGTTTCCCGCCACGCGCCCCGCGCCTGCAGCAACCGCTCGATCAACTCGCGGACGGCGTGCCGACCACCGGGCGCCGCGCTGATCCAATCGCAATGTTCGCGCACCGCGGCGACGCCGTCGGCCACCGTGGCCCCGATGCCCGCGGCCAGAATGATCGGCAGGTCGGGCAAGTCGTCGCCGATGTAGCAGACCTCGTCCGCCGTCAGTTCCGTCTCCGCCAACAGCCGAAGGAACGCGGGAACCTTGTCTTCGGCCCCTTGCACCACCAGCGTGACGCCGAGGGCTTCGGCCCGCCGCTGCGTCGCCGCCGAGGTCCGCCCCGACAGGATGCCCACCAGCCCGCCGGCCCGCTGCCAACAGCGGATGGCGAAGCCGTCGCGCACGCTGAACGCCTTCGTTTCGACGCCGTCGTCGTTGAGGACGATCGAGCCGTCGGTGAGCACGCCGTCGACGTCCAACAAAAGGAGGCGGACGCGCTGGGCGCGGACGTTGAATTCGTCGTCGCTGAGCATGACGCCCCTCCAGTCTTCCCGGTCGGTCGTCGTCACGCCGCCGAGGGCATGAGGTCGACGAGATCGGTGATGTCGACGATGCCGATCGGGCGCTCTTCGTCGTCCAGGACGGGGATTTCGCTCAAGAGGTGGTTTCCCAACAGGGCCAACGCCTCTTGCACCCGCTGCCCCCGGCGCAGCGTGATCGGGCGATGGGACATATACTCGCCGACCGGCCGATGCAAGACCGAGACGTCCCCTTTCTCCAAGAGGCGGGCCAGGTCGCTGTCGGTGAAAAGGCCGGCAAGGCGGCCGTGGGCGTCGACCAGCATGACCGCCCCGGTGCGCCGCCCCGGCCGTTGCACCGTCATTAACACCTCGCGGATCGTCATCGCTTCCTTGGCGAGGCGCAGCTCGTCGCCGGCGCGCATCACTTCTTCGACGTTGCGCATGCGGCGGCCGAGGGAACCGGCGGGATGGAAGCGGCCAAACTCGTTTTCGGAGAACGACCGCCGCCGCATGAGGCCGAAGGCCAAGGCGTCGCCGAGGGCCATCATGACGGTGGTGGAGGTGCTGGGCGCCATGCCGATGGGGCACGCTTCGACGACGGCGCCGTAGACCAGCGCCACGTCGGCCGCCTTCGCCAGGGCGCCGCTCGACCGACCGGTGACGGCCACCACCGCGCCGCACTGCCGCTTCAACGCGGGCAGGATCTGCGTCAATTCGATCGACTCGCCGCTGTGCGAAAAGGCGAGGACGGCGTCGCGCTCCGTCACGCCGCCGAGGTCGCCGTGAACGGCCTCGGCCGGGTGCAGGAAGTGTGAGGGCGCGCCGGTGGAGGAAAGGGTGGCGGCGACCTTGCGGGCGACGAGGCCGGCCTTGCCGATGCCGGTGGTGATGACCGACCCTTGACACTTGGCCAGCGCGGCGACGGCCCGCGGGAAGCGGTCGTCGAGCCGGTCGGCGACGACGCGCAGGGCGTCGGCTTCGGTGTTCAGCACGGCCCGCGCCTCGGCCAGTTCGTCGGCGGCCGGGTCGCGGCCGAGGTCGTCGCCGGCCGGCGTCCGCAGTTGCAACAT
>JBOFFD010001074.1:0-2230 GCA_051648425.1 Planctomycetia bacterium | reverse complement strand
CCGGTCAACAGGAAGTAGAAGCTGCAGCCGAGCGAGTAGATGTCGCTGCGGATGTCGACGGCGTGGGCGTCGCGGGCCTGTTCCGGGGAAATGTACGCGACGGTGCCGCAGATGGTGTCGGCGTCGGTCAGCATTGCGTCGGTGGGCGCCGCGGCGGTGCTCGCCAGTGGTTCGGCTTCTTCCTTCAAACGGACGACGCCCAGGTCGAGCACCTTCACCTGCCCGGAGTGATTGAGCATGAGGTTCTGCGGCTTGATGTCGCGATGGACCATGCCGCGCTTGTGGGCGTAGTTCAAGCCCTCGGCGGCTTGCGCGACGACGTCGGCCGCGGTCGCGGGGTCCATCGGTCCGTGTTCGGCGACGTGCTGGGCGAGGTTGTGCCCTTCGACCAACTCCATCGCCATGTAGACGATGTTGTCTTGTTGACCGGCGTCGTGAACCGTGACGATGTTCGGATGTTCCATCTGCGCGGCGGCTTGCACTTCCCGCAGGAAGCGGGCGGCGGCGCGCGAATTCTTGAGTTTCTTCGGCGGGAGTATCTTCAGGGCAACTTGGCGGTTCATGAAAGTATGCCGAGCGCGGTAGACCTTGCCCATGCCGCCTTCGCCGAGCACGCCGAGGATCTTGTACTGTCCGACGAAGAAGCCGTTGGTGCGGCCGGCCCAGATTTTCTCGGCCTGCCATCGCGTCATGGAATCCTGGCGGATCAACGCGCGGGCCAGCACTTCGTCGCTGCCGCGCAGTTCGCTGGGCAGTTGGGCCAGGACCTGCAGAATCTGTTCGACGGTGACCAGTCGGCTGGCGACCGCCAGCCGGGCGAAACGGCCGCCGGCGGCGGCGGTCGCCGACCGAACGGCGCTCGACCGTGACGACGCGCCGCTTGACGGCGCGCCCGACTGCTGAATTCCCGACGGCGGACCGCCACGATGAACGTCGGAAGTCGGCCCGGTCGACGCGGAACCGATCGGCGATTCCAGCATCGACTGATCGACGACCGTTTTCGTCGGATGGAACGATTCTTTCTTATCGCCGCCCGCTCGGGCGCCGGCGGCCGGTTGATGGGGCGGAACGGGCGTCGCCGACGTCTTCTCCTCGCTCATGAGCGGACGCCTCCCGACGCAGCCGTGCCGTAAGACGCCAACGGCTTGCGGTTTCCGTCGACCACCGGGTACCCGTCGCGGGGTCGGTTCGATGCCAAGCGGCGTTTTGATCGAAACGTCGCCGTCAAGATGACCCTCTCCCGCGCCCCGAAAATCCGACGGATCGATGAATCGACCCGCCTACCCGACATCGTACTCGGCGATTATGTGTTCGGCGCGAAATATACGTTCCGATCGTTTGAGGACTTCGGCGACGGCGCCGACCCTACAGGGACGACGATCCTTGCAACCATTTTGTTCCATGAAATCGAAAAAGTTCAACTCGCCGGCCGTTTCGGTCGATGTCAACCGACAAGGCCGAAGGCGCGAGCGAATTCTCCGCCGCGCCGTCGTTCTATCGGAAACCGGCGCGGATCGCAGCGCCTTCGCAGACAGGGTAGCCCATGAACGACGGACGGCGGACGTGGCATTCGGCCTCCGGGCTGGCGGCCGCGGTGGGCGCGGCCTTGACCCTCACCTTTTACACTCTCGTCGGCCAACCCTGGTTTCAAGAAACGCCGCTCAACGCCTACACGACCGGTCATTGGGTCGAATACGCCGCCGTCGGCTTGTTCTGCTGGGGCTTCGCCGACTTGTGTCTGAAACGGTTGGACCTCCTGCGCGAATGGACTTCGCTGCGGTACGAATGGCTGCCCGCCAGTTTCCTGGGCGGCCCGCAACCGGTGACGGCCGCCGTCGAATTGTTCGGGGGCGTTCAAAAACCAAACCATCCGCTCGCCGGCACCTATATGCAGCAGCGGCTGCGGGCCGCGCTGCTGTACGTCCGCGAACGCCGTTCCAGCGATGGTTTGGACCAGCATTTGCAGTATTTGGCGCAGGTGGCCGCCCAGCGGGCCGGCGAACGGCTGGCGTCGGTGCGGGTTTTGGCATGGTCGGTGCTCATTCTCGGCTTCCTGGGGGCCACCGTGGGAGCGGCGGAAGCCGTGGAACAGTTCACTCCGGAACGATCGTGGGGGACCGCGGTCGCCGACTTGGGTTCCGCGTTCGACGCCGCCGCTCTTTCCTTGATGCTTTCCTTGGGGCTGGTGTTGCTGCACTATCTGACGAAACGCGCGGAAAACCGCGTCTTG
>JBOFFD010001073.1:0-1741 GCA_051648425.1 Planctomycetia bacterium | reverse complement strand
GTGACCGAGCCGTAGAGGATGTTCTCTTCGTTGGCGTTGGCTTCGATGGTGAGGCTGTGCTTTTCGATTTCCTTGGCCAGCACCTTGACCTCGGCGATCTTGGCGATGCGGATGGCTTCCTGCTTGGCCTGATGCTTCTCGATGCGGATCATCGCCTGGGGGGTGACGTAGGTCGCCAAGCCCTGCGGAAGAAGGAAGTTGCGGCCGTAGCCGAGCTTCACTTCGACGACGTCGCCCTGCGTCCCGAGGTGGGGGACGTTTTCAATCAGGATGAGCTTCATGCCGCGGTTTTCGCCGCGCGGAATCTGGTGGCGAACCTTCGGGATCTTCGGAAAACGGACCTGGTCGCGGCCCGGGTCTTCCTTGCCCTTCTTTTTCTTCTTGACCTTGGTCTTCTCGGCCATGACACCATCTCGTTGGTTGTGCGACTGCCGGCGGCGAGCGCCAAGCGGTTAAGTTAGTCACCCCGCCGGCCATCGGCCAGCGGACGTCAAAACGGAATATCGTCTTCGGCCGAGCCGACGCGGCCGCCCGCCGGGGCGCCGAAGTCGTCGCCGTCGTCCATCGCGCGCCGGCCGCCACCGCCACCGTGCTGCCGGCCGCGGCCGGCCCCTTCGGCGCCGTCGACCGGCTGGCCCCCTTCGCCGTCGCCCCGGCTGTCGAGGAACTCGATGCTGTCGACCGTCACGGTCAACTTGTTGCGCTTCTGGCCTTCCGGCGTCTGCCAGGAGTCGTACTTCAGGTAGCCCTCGACGAAGACTTGGCGACCCTTCGTCAGGTATTTGCCGGCCAGTTCGGCGGTCTGCCGCCAGGCGGTGCATTCGATGAAGCAGGTTTCCTCCTGCTTCGCGCCGTCCATGCCCTTGCGGACGCGGTTGACCGCCAGCCCGAACTCGCAGATGGCGACCTGGCTGGGGGTGTACTTCAATTCGGGGTTGCGCGTCAAGCGGCCGATCAAGAGAACGCGATTCAAGTTGGCCATCGGGAAAGCTCCAAAGGCCGACGGAGCGCGACGCACGGGGGCGTCGACGGCGTCGGGTCGCGGGCCGCCCGAAACGAACGCAAGAATCACGACTCGGCGGCGGCACCTTCCGCGTCGGACGGCTCGCCGCCGTGGCCGTCGACCGGTTCGTCGACGCCCAGCAGTTGAGCCAGGATCTGCTCCGCGATCCGCGGATGCAACTTCAACAGCATGAACCGCAGAATGGACTCGTTCAAGCGGAAGTCGTGTTCCATCTCGTGGATTGCGGAGGAATCCACCTTGAAATACGTCAAGAGGTAGCTGCCTTTCCGAAAATTCTTGATCGGATAGGCAAGTTTCGGATCGCCCCAGGGGCGCGAGAAGAGGATCTCGCCGCCGTGGGAATCGATGGCGCCGTTGGCGGCGCCGCAAACGGCGTCCCACTCGGCCGAGGCCTTGTTGGGATCGAGCAGGAACAGAATCTCATACGTATGGACAGGCACGGTTCTTCCTCGAAAAACAGCCGTCGTTGGCCCGCCACGGCGGTCCGTCGTCCGCCCAAGCGGAAGTTCGACGGTTCCGGCGCATCAAACGGGCGGGCTGCCCGACGACCTACTTCCCCTTCTCGGAACGATTGAACAGGTTCATGGCGGCTTCCAGGCCGACGCGACGCCAGCATTCCACCGCCCGGACGACTTCGATCAACGTTTCCTCGACCGCCGGCTTTTCAGCGACGCTGAACTCCGAAAGCACGAACGCGGCGGGGTCGCGACCCCCCGG
>JBOFFD010001072.1:0-7987 GCA_051648425.1 Planctomycetia bacterium | reverse complement strand
GGCGCGTCCGATTCTTACAGCCGACCCAAGGCGTAGGACGCGCCGCTGAGGAAAGCGGCGGCTAACGAAGAACTATGACCGTGCACAGCGTCGGCGAGGCGGTCGTCTCACTGCGAGACAGCGCCGCCGCTGGCCGCCTTCGCCCGCTGCGCGTTGTACCATTCTTCCATGAACTCTGGTCCGTAGGTCTTGACCGCTTCCAGAGCTTCGGCTTTGGTCATGTCCATCAACGCTTGCTCGCCGGGCAACGGGGGTTGATACGTCACCTTTTCGGTAAGACGGTGTTGAGAGGGCACGGAACCGCCGCATCCCGCCGCGCCGATGAGGACGACGGCGAGTACAAGGTGCGAAAACGATCGAACCATGAACGGAACCCTCTGAAACGACGACGGTGGTGCAATGAAGGATTCAGAACGTGCTTGGAATGGCTTCCTCGCCGTCGGCCGAACCCAATCCCCACCAGATTTGTGTCGAAATCGAGTCGCCGACGAAATGAACGCTGCCGTCGGCCATGAGGAGATTGACTCCCCCGGAGTGGCTGCTCGAGGGCGTGAGGGTCAAGGCGCCGTCGTAGAAAGGCCCGTAGGCGCCGTCGGACCAACGGCAGCTCTTGGAGTTCGGTGTCATCAAGTGTTGATACGCGGGGCCGTTGCGATCACGACCGCTCCCCCAGGAAGCTCCGACATACCTCGCGAAGTCCCAAACGGTATTAGCGTCTTCGCAATCCGCTTTGAGAGCGGACAATGTCTTCACGGTGACCGTCTCGATGGCGAACGTTAGGAGGCGGCGGTCAATCTCGTCCGAGGAGGCCATCCCCGACGGCTTCAGTCGCTCGGAGAAAGCGGCGGTCTTAGACAGGCCGTCCGAAAAACTCGCGGCCTTCATCGTGACGTCGAAATCGCCTTTGAAGTTGCCGCTGTTGATGAGGAAGTTCTTCGCATTCGCCGCGCCGGAGTCGATGGTCGCATAGCCGTTCGGCTTGGCCAGCGCGGCCGCGGTGATCGATCGCTCGCCGTTGTAGCCGGTCGCGGGGCGCGGCCAACCGTAGTTGATGGCGTAGCTGTTGTCGCCATAGTCCACCGGTACGATGAAGCCGACGGTGTACGCGACGTTGTTGACGCCGTCGCTGGGGCAATTGAACAAGTTCACCGTCCGTCGGAAGGCGGTGCGGTTGTGCGTCGAGCTGTTGCTTGCATCGATGTAGCCGCTGCGATCCAGGTTGACCTGATCGAACAAGTTGGCTTGATCGGTGTAGGGCAGCAGGCAAACCAAGGGTCCGATCCAACCGAAACGTTCGGACCGGTAGTAGGTGGTGTAGAGCGGCGTCGTTTTGAAGTCGGCCATGTAGCTGGCGCAGGCCAAGCCGATCTGTTTCAGGTTGTTGCTGCAACTCGAGCGACGGGCGGCTTCGCGGGCCTGCTGGATTGCCGGCAGCAGCAGCGACACCAGCACGCCGATGATCGCGATGACAACGAGCAGTTCAATAAGGGTGAACGCCTTGTGGCGGCGGCTTCCAGGAAGGTGGTGGAGAACATTCATGGGGGAGACTCCATAGAAGAACGGCGCTCGGCGGTTTCCACTCCGTCGAACCGATGAAAAATAAAAACTCGCAGGCGACGCCAATACGCCGCAAAAGCCAACGAACTACCGAGGATGAGCGGTGGGCTTCTCATGCCGAAGCAAACGGCGTTCCAATAGCCCGTCGGCTCTTCAAACCATGGAATCGCTGAAAAACAAGCTCTGGGGCCGAAATCAAAGCTTCGGCCTTGCTTATTTCCATTGCAGAGAATGCTTGGAACGGCGGCAGCGTGTGCGCTGGTGGGAAACCGCTTTTTTTCCAAACGGGATTAATCTACACTCGATGGTTTAGATTGACAAGCCAACGCACTTTTAATCAATCTTCGTTTTTCTGAATCGCATAAACTATAGTGGACCCGCTTGTCGAGACCAAAAACCGACGAGTTTAAGCTACTCGGCCGCCGGCTCTTTCGATCTTCCCGCCCGGTACACCTCGGCCGGGGTCTGGTACCCCAGCGACTGGTGCAGCCGGGCCTCGTTGTAGAAGGCGAAGTACGCCCGCAGCCCTCGGTTCAACTCGGGCGCCGACTCGTAGCACCGCAGGAACACGTCCTCGTACTTCACCGTCCGCCACAACCGCTCGACGAACACGTCGTCCAGGCACCGACCGTGTCCGTCAAAGCCCGAAGCGTGACGGGCGGAACGGCCCGCGGCACGGAATCCGGAATCGTTGCAGCTCGTCGCCCCGTTTGGACCTTCGCTCACGCTCTGACGGACGATCGGTCCATCAGCCGCGCGAAGATCAAACCGCCGTAAGGAAAAGAAGGGGGCCGGCGGCGGGGCGCTGGTCGTTACTTCGCGGCGGTCGTGGGGCCAAGGTCGACGGCTTCCACCGTCGGCATGATACCCCTGGTCGACGAACCGCCGAGGGTGAGCAGGCGGCCGGCGCCGGCCGTCGTCAGGCGGTGGAAGAAGCGGCCGGGGGCCAGCGTGGCGACGGACGTCCAGCGGTCGGCCTTCGCGTCGAGCTTCAAGACTTCGCCGGTGAAGACACCGAGGTACAGGGCGCCGTCGCCGACGACCGCCGTCGAACCGAAGCCGTTCATGCGGGCCGCCATGTCGGGCCGGGCGTCTTTCGCGGCCGACTTCGCCGGCGCTGCGTCGGGCAGCGTCGGACCCTTCGACCATGTTCCCGAGGCGAGGTCGTACCGGTCGACTTCGAGCGAAATCCCGCCCTTCTCGGCCAACCCGCCGATGGCGTAGAGCGAACCGTCGACAGCCGCCGCCGATAACGCCCGCCGTTTGAACGGCGCCTTGCAAAGCACCTTCCAGTCGGCCTTTTCGGCCGCCAAGTCCAAGACGAGCACGTCGTCGTGCCACGTCGAATCAGCCGGCTGGTTCAGCGTCCAACCGCCGACGACGTAGAGTTTGTCGTCGAAGACGGCGGCGTCATGCGACGATCGGGCCGACGGCAAAGGAGGCAGCGCCGTCCACTTCTTCGCGGCGGGGTCGTAGGCGGCGACCTCGTCCGTCGAGTGCAGGTCTTCCTCATCGTCGGCCGTGGCGTTGCGGGCGTCCAAGCCGCCGACGCGGATGACCCGGCCGCGGTGCGCGACCAACGGCAACCCTTGCAGGGCCGGCCCGGCCGGCAGCGTTTCCCAGGCGGCGGGGTTCTTCCAGTCGAGCCGAAGGAAGGTTTTCGAGAGGTTGGCGCGCGAATGGGCGTGGCCCATGCCGGTGTGGCCGCTGTAGACGTAGACGTGGTCGCCGACTGTTATGGCCCCGAAACTGTTGACCGCTTCCGGCAGCGGCGGCCACTCGGCCGCCGTTGCGGTGAAGGCGACGGCCGACGCGGCGAACGCCGCCAGGGTCCATTGCATCGTTTGAAGCATCGAGAGGCTCCCAAAGGGATGGAATTCGGTTGGAGAAAGTCTCGTGGGGAACCAGCCCCGCAAGGGACTGACGGTGGGACGTCAGCGGGCGGCGGCGCCGACGCGGCGTTCGGCGGCGTCGTCCAGCTCGCGCTGCTTGCGGGCGGCCTCTTGCGCGATTTGGAACTCTTTGCTGTTCACGTCGGACACCACCGGCGCCTTGCCGGCGACAGGCGCCGGGCGGCCGCAGGCGACGGGAAGCAGTACGGCCGACGTCAGCGATTTTAGCAGGCCGCGTCGGTTCATGGCTGCACCGCTTCCTCGCCGGCGATCGTCGACAGTCCCATCAACGTCTCCGGGGCGACGGCCTCGGAGATCGCTTGGACGCTGCCGTCGGTCATGGCGTAGTGGACGACCCCGTTGTGCATACTGCGGAAGTTGCTCAGTTGGTGCCGCCAATTCGGGTCGGAATCGGGTCGGCCCCATGCCGAGCCGCACTCGTTCGGCCGGTAGAAGGCGCCGCTCATGTCGACCGTGGTTCCCACGATGCTTCCCCAGGCTTGCAGACCGTCGGAGAGATAGTTGGTCTGCATGGGGAACATCCAGGCTTGATAAGCAAGGTTGGCATGGTGGATCGGCTGGCCGGCATTGGCGATGCCGAGTCTGACGCAGAGGCGGTCTGCGCCGAAAAGGCCGACGGCCGCCACGGTCGGATTGGCGACGTCGCCGCCGACCGCTTCACCCAAGAGGAACGATTTCGAGGCGCCGTCGACGACTTCGCGGAAACGGGTCGGTTTGAACATTTTGAACATGCCGAGGCGGTCGGCGTCCCAGCCGTTGGGATGCAGCGAGCGAGTGGCGCCGCCGGAAAGGACATAGTCGGTAAGGGCGGGCTTGCGATGGGCGGACCAGGCGGTTGCACCGAAGCCGTTGGGGTACGCCACGCTGAACGACGGCTGCAATTCGGGGTTGGACGGACACAGATAGACGCCGGGCTGGGTGGAAAGGGCGGTCGAGTTGGCGGCGTAGAACCAACCGGAACTGCCCGACGCCGAACCGACGGAGAAGTTGAAGGCGTCAAAGCCGGCCCCCTCTTCCAGATGCGGCAGGATGCCGGCGAACGGGGTGTAGCTGCCATACGCACCCGAAGCGCCGGCGTGGAACAGGGCGGGGAACGCCAGTTGGGTGTCGGCGTAATTCTGAAACGCCAGCGCCAGTTGCCGCAGATTCGATTGGCACTTGGCGCGGCGGGCGGCCTCGCGCGCTTGCTGCACGGCGGGCAAGAGCAGAGAGACCATCACGCCGACGATGGCGATGACGACCAACAGCTCGATCAAAGTGAAACCACGCCGCGAACCGCGGCTGCCGAGCGGAACCATCACGCCAACTCCTTACATCCGAAAAGGATGGATCGAGGAAAAGGGAGTGGCTGGCTGGCGGCGGCCCCCCCGGAAACGGCGGGGTCGACAAGCTGGCTGGCAAGAGACGGTGCTGAACGCCGTCAATGCAATTGAGACTCAATCTCGATTGCCTGGGATAGTTTAAGCCCGACCCGGGGCGGATTCAAGAGGAAGTTGAATCCGTGCCGCTGCGAGTAGGCGAATTCAAGTCAGGGCGTTTTCGTTAGCCGCCGCTTTCCGCAGCGGCGCGTCTTGCGCTGCGGGCCGTCAGTCGAGAAGGACCGGCCGCGCCGCTGCGGAAAGCGGCGGCTAACCATCGGCGGCCGACAAGAGGCGGGGGCGGATCCGTCGCACGGATCGGCAGGTTGGTGAAACAATCATATTCCCGCAAGGGGGCCGGCCCCTTACAATATGGTGCCGACCCGCGTTCCTGCCCCTTGTCGACGCGCCCCCGTCGGTTCATTCCAGGGGGGATCGACTGTTTCGTCCGACGGAGTTGCGAGATGAGATTCGACGAGTTCGGATTCCCCCGGCATGACGGCTTCGACCCCCCCGCCGCCCCGAAACGTCGGCCGCGCGTGACAGTCTTCCGACTGGCGATGCTGTTGGGCGTGCTGCTGCTCGGCGTCGGCGCGGCGGCGGCGGTGCATTTCGGCAAGGACGGCCTCGGCAAACTGGCCGACCTGGCCAAGCCGCTCTTCGCCGACAATCCGCGCAAGGCCGTCGCGCGGGCGATGCGGGCATTGGAAAAGGGCGACAACCCGAAGGCGCTGCGCGAAGCCGACCGCCTGGTGAACTCCGTTCCCGAAGTCGGCCTGTACCTGCGCGGCCACGTCTACAGCCTCATGAAACGATATCCCGAAGCCCTGGCCGACTACGACCGCCTCTTGAAGATGAACCCCAACCTCGACAGCGCCCTGAACGGCCGGGCCTACACCCGCGCGCTGGCGAAAGTCGACCTGGACGGCGCGCTGGCCGACGTCGAGCAGGCGATGCGCATCGCGGGGGACGAACCGGCGTACGTCGACACTCGCGGCTACATCTTGTACCTGATGGGCCGACCGAAAGACGCCCTCGCCGACTTCAACAAGGTGCTCGACGACCCGTCCGTTCGCGCTCGGCTCGACGAACACGGCTGGGGCGAGGTCTATTTCCATCGCGGACTCGTGCATCGGCTGCTGGGCGAGGAAGTGCTGGCCGACGCCGACTTCGCCTCGGCGCGCCGCCTGGGGTGGACGATCGACGACTACCCGAACCCGGTGCGCAACGCGGAACTCGTCGAAGCCGCGAACCCGATCGACGCCGCGAAGCCGACGCTCGGGCCGGCGCCGGTGGTCGAGCCGGCGCCGTAGTCCTATCGTCGATCTCACGATCGCTTTGAAGGCGTCGTCCGCGCCGTGCGAGGAATTTCGGTATGAGACTCGATCGAATCGACGTGTACCACGTGGCCATGCCGCTCGTCGAGCCGTGGCGGACGGCGTACGGCGAAGACTATTCGATCGAGTCGATCCTCTTGAAGTTGACCAGCGGTGAAGACGAGGCGTGGGGTGAGTCGACGCCGTTCGCGGCGCCGTGCTACAGCCCGGAATACGCCGGCGGCTGCTTCGCGGTGCTGCGCGACTGCCTGGCCCCGACGCTGATCGGCCGACACATCGAATCGGCCGAGGAGCTGCAAGCGGCGTTGGCCGTCTTCAAAGGGAACCATTTCGCCAAGGCGGCCCTCGACGCCGCCTGGTGGTCGCTGGAAAGCGTGCAGACGAACAAGCCGTTGCATGTTTTGTGGCGCGCCGACCGCGACCTGGCCCTGGTGGGCGCCGACTTCGGCGTCATGGATTCGCTGGACGACCTACTGACGGCGGTCGGCCGCGCGGTCGACGAGGGCTACACTCGCGTGAAACTGAAGTTCCGCGCCGGCTGGGATCTGGCGATGGTCGAAGCCGTCCGCGCCCAGCACCCCAAGCACCCGCTCCACATCGACTGCAACGGCGGCTACACGATCGACGACGCGCCGCTCTTTCAGAAGCTCGACAAGCTGGGTTTGGCGATGATCGAACAGCCGCTGGCGGGCGACGATCTTTGGGACCACGCCCAACTGCAAAAGAAGCTTGAGACGCCGATCTGCTTGGACGAATCGATCACGTCGTTCGACCGGGCGCGGAAGGCGGTGGAAATGGGGGCGTGCCGGTACGTCAACATCAAACCGGGACGGGTTGGCGGCCTGACCAACGCCAAGCGGATCCATGACTGGTGTCGGGCGGCCGGTCTGCCGTGCTGGGTCGGCGGGATGCTGGAAAGCGCGGTGGGGGCGCACCACTGCATCGCGCTGGCGATGCTGGACAATTTCGTCTACCCGGCCGACGTGTTTCCGTCGTCGCGCTTCTACGGCCGCGACCTGGCCGACCCGCCGATCGAGCTGACGAGGGACGCCGAGGGCCGGCCGGCCGTGCGCGCCGCGACCGAACCGGGCAATCCGTCGAAACCGACCCCCGATCGACTGCGAGCCTTCACCCGCCAGAAGGTGTCGCTGGTCGCCGCCACGGAAACGGAATAGACCGAAGGTCGAGGGGTTTCGACGAGCGTTCAAGGCCGTCGACCATTTGAAGGATTTGCGCGACGCGAGGCCGGCCGCCGGCCGCGAGCACCACGAACGAAAACCGTCGCTGTTGACCCCGATTCGACAAAGCGAAACTGAAATAGACCGAACGTCGCCCGGCGCGGGACGTCCGGACCCGGGCGGGCGGCGGTTACTTCGCCGGCGCTTCGCCGACGGCGGGGACGACTTCGCTCTCACCGTCGGCCGGGCCGGTCGCCGGTACGACGGCGCCGACCGGTTCGATCTTACCCGGGGCCACGTCGTCCGCTTCGAAGTCGCCGGTCATGAAGTTCTTCACCACCGCCTTGTCGGTGACATTCTTGAAGAAGACGCCGATCTGATACCGCGTCATCTTATCCTGCAGGTCGGCCTCCAGCATCTGACGCACCGTCTTAGGATTGGGATTGGCGGCCGACTTCTCCGCCACCGGCATCTCCAGCGTGACATCGGCGCGGGCGGGAATCCGGCCGACGCACAGCATCATCATGTTGCCGTCCGCAACCTGCATGATGGTGCTCAGTTCGCCCGGCTTCAAACTGTAGGCGAGCTTTTCGATTTCCGGGTGGTTCGAGTGCCGGCTGATCGGCTGGGTTCGGCCGCCGTAC
>JBOFFD010001071.1:0-5940 GCA_051648425.1 Planctomycetia bacterium | reverse complement strand
GATTTCGACGAAGCGCAGGATTTCTTCAAACGTCAACACATGCTCGCGCGGTTGAAAGACGACGTCTTCCGGCATGCAGTAGGTGCAACGGATGTTGCAGCGGTCGGTGACGCTGATTCTAAGATTGGTGTGCCGTCGACCGAAGCGGTCGACCAGACCGACCGCTCTTACTCCGCTTGGTTCGTCGTTCATGGCGTCGGTTCGTTCAAGGAAGGATGAGTGACGGCGATGGGGGGATGGATCCAGTCGGTCGAGCCGTCGGCCCAGTTTTCCTGCTTCCAGATCGGTACGACTTTCTTCACGACGTCCATGATCCACTCGGCGGCGGCGAACGCTTCCGCGCGATGGGCCGACGAAGTCACTACTGCGACGGCCACGTCACCCAGATCCAAGACGCCGTGGCGATGTATGATCCCGACGAATGGCAACGGCCATCGCTCCCGCGCCTCGGCCGCCACTTCCGCCATCTTCTTTTCCGCCATCGCGGGGTAGGCGTCGTAACGCAAGCCTTTCACCGGCCGGTTTTCGCTCAGGTCACGCACCGTGCCGAGGAACAAGATGACCGCTCCACACGACGCGCCGCGTCCACTTTCCACCAACTGGTGGTAGTCGATCGGATCGGTGGTCAAGCGGATCGACTGCATGCGGCGGCCCGTTCTGCGCTAACTGTTCCCCTTATCTTAGCGCATGGGAACCATCAAAAAAAGATCAAGGGGCGGGATCGGCCGGGTTTCCTGAAAGAATGGACGAATCAGGGCTAGGGGCCTGGTTCCGACGAGTTCTTCGGCGTCTCCGAAGTCACCGATTTCCTGGCCTTCGGCTCGGGCGCTGGAGCATCTTCCGGCTTCTCGGCAGGCAGCGTCTTCAAGGAGGGACCGCCGAAAATCTTGCTTGGCGACTCAAGTTCCAGTCGACCGGGCGGTGATCTGCGATCGTCGTCTTCCGCGGGTTCGCGGACCGGTTCCGACTCGCCGCGGGGCCTCACCGGCGGAACCGCGTCGAGTTCATCGAAGAAAAAGTATTCGCGGACGACGATTGTCGGAGCGGGCCGCGGACGGGCGTCGAGCGAGACGCCGGGCGGCGCGTAGTTTTTCGGTTTGCGTCGATCTAAGAAGTAAAACCGCTCCACGACCGTGCCGTTGACAGGCGGCTCGGCGGCCGAGGTGTACCCGCGGTTGGTCGCACCACGTCCGTCTTGGGTGGGAGGCGCCGGGGGCCGAGACTGCATCGAAGGATCGGCGGGAAGCGCGTAAACCGAAACCGGCGGCGGCGGCGACACCACGACCGGCGCGTAAAACACGGGCGGTGCGTAGACCGGAGGATAGTAGACGAACTGCGCCGTCGCCTCCGCGGAACCGAGAAGCAAGAAGGCCGTCGTCGCGCCGAACCATCGCTTCATGATCGACTCCCCTCGATTCGAGTCGGCGGCGTCACACCGCCCGACCTTCGCCCATGGACTCAACAGATCTTAGAAGCCGTACAAGTAATAGCTGGCCGTCGGCGCCACGTAGTAGCTCGTCGGTGGGACGTAATAACTGGTCGCCGCCGGCACGTAGTAGCTGGTCGCCGGCGGAACGTAGTAACTGGCGGCCGGCGCGACGTAGTAGCTTGCGGGCGCGGTGTAATACGCGGTCGGCGCGACGTAGTAGCTGACGGATGGCGCGACGTAGTAGCTGGCGGCCGGGGGGACATAGTAGCTGGCTGCGGGAGCGACGTAGTAGCTGGTCGACGGAGCAACGTAGTAGCTGGTGGAGGGGGTGTAGTAGGCGACGGGCGCCACCCCCACCGCGGGCATGTAGTAACTGTACTGCGCCACGCCCAGAATCCCTGCGTGCGCCGTCGCGCCGCTGTAGCCCAGGAGGACGGCGCAAGCAGCGCTGGCGGCGACGTTGAATCTCATCATGGTGGAGTCATCCTGAATGCGGCGGCTTAGATCGTCGTCATGCTTACAAACATCATCTTAGAACTTAGCGGCGGCGCTTGCGCGGTCAAGAACCTCGGGCGGATCGGAAAGTTTGGGCATGAGCGGAACGACGGCGCAACCGCGTTTTTCGGCAGACGCGCACTCCAGCGCCGGCCCGCCCGCGCGAAGGTCGCATTCCCCCTAAATCACGAATCCTTCAACTTCAGGCCGTCGTCCGCTCAGTCGAACGAGGATTCCCGTGATTCATTTGCTCCGCGCCCTTTAGTGGCCTATTGTTCGTCAAGACGCGATGAACTTTCACCTGTAGAATAAAGCGTGTTGAGCGGTGGGGACGAGGCGGTCGCTGGGAATCAGCCGACGCATGTCCAGGCGAAAGCCGCGCCGATCGACGATGAACCTCGGCCTTTTCGTGGAAAAAGAGGATTTTTTCCAATGGCCAACCTTCGGCGACGACCCGTCGATCCTGCGGTCCGCTTCGCACGGCTCGACACCCTCGCCGCTTTGCCGTCCGCCGATCTGAGAGTCGACGACCTTTGTCGGCTCCTCGTTCGATGGATTCTCGATTCCACCTCCGCCGTAGCTTGTCGCGTGCAACTTGAAGGATTTGAAGGCGTTGCGGCCGTCGCGGCGAGTCACGGCGGAACGTCGACGAGCCATTCGACGATTCGACTGCCACTTTCCTTCGATCGAACCGTGGTCGGCGGAATGGAGGCCGACCCGCCGCCCGGAGCCACGTTTCCGCCCGACGACGAAGCCGCGCTGCGACAGTTGGCGGCGTCCTTCTCTTGGCTGTTCCACAAGCGGCGGGAACTCGACCGTCTCCGCGATCTGGTCTACCGCGACGACATGACAGGCTTGTTCAACCGGCGGTATCTCGACGAATCGTTGAAAGCGGCAGTTGTCGACGCCGAGGAAAAGGGCACGGCCGCGGCGCTGATTCTGCTCGACGTCGATCATTTCAAAAAGTTCAACGACACTTGGGGTCACGCGGCGGGCGACGAGACGTTGAGCGTCGTCGGCACGGTGCTCAAACATTTGTTCCGCCCGGAGGACGTCGTCGCCCGGTGCGGCGGCGAGGAGTTCGCGGTGCTGTTGCGCATCGACGGCGGCGCCGTGGGCTGCCGCCGCGCCGCCGAACTGTGGGCCGACCGCGTCCGGCGCGAGACGGAACGGCTCGAACTGCGCGACGAAGCCGGCGGACCGTTGTCGCCGATCACTCTAAGCGGCGGCGTTGCGGTCTTCCCTTACGACGCCGTGGGCGCCGACAGCCTCTTCCGCGCCGCCGACCACGCCCTCTACCGCGCCAAGCGCCTTGGCCGAAACCGAATCTGCCTCGTCGAAGACGTGCAATCCGCAGTCGCCTGACCGTCGATCGATCTCCTTCACCTCCGTCGAACTGCATCGAAAATCTGCAAACCCCGTCTTGAATTGTGATCCGATTGTTCTTTTGGGATGTTCCTTCCGCCGCGTATCGCGAAGGATGGCCGTCGCGGTCGTGCGGCGGTATTCTTCAAACGCGCCCTCCGCGTATGAATCGTTCGACGCCCCTAGTACGGACCGACGCCATGACCGAAGAAGACGACGAACCGCCCGAATTCGACCAAGAGGCCGATCGGCTTCGGGAGCGGCTGACGGCGGCGCCGGTGGTCGAACTTCGCGGAGTGGTTGATGCGTCGGGCGCCGGGGGCGCTAAGTCGGGCGACGCCGACGATTGGACGCTGCGGGTCGAGCTGGAAGGCTGGCGGATCGGTGACGGACCGTTCCACACCCGTCCGCTGGTGCTGCGACGGTCGGTGACGGAAGCGGAACTGCGGTCGTACATGGTTCGCTTGGCCGCGGACGCGGTCGTCGCCTTGAAAGCCCGCGTGGTCGATGCGGCGTCGAACGATGCGCAAGGGCTGCTCGAGGAAGTCGTCGGGCCGACCGACGCCGACGACGAACTGAACACTTACGCCGAGACGCTTAAAAAGCACGTTCTCCACCAAGACCCCATACTGGGGACGTTCACTCGGGATCGGCGGTCCGGTCATTTCGACGGAGAGTTCGCTTGGAATGGTAAGACGGTGGCCGTCAGCGTTTCCGGCAAAGACCCGACGACGATCGTCGCCGCGCTTGCCACGGCCCGCGAACTAGCGAAGGATTCGGCGGCGTGGGACCGGCGCATTCAGGATTTCGCCGTCCAGGAACTTCTTACATTGAAGAACGATGTGTGGCTGGAGGAAGGCGAAGCCGAGTTGACCTCCGACGAATTCAAGTCACGAATGGCGCTTGACGCCGTCACCGTCCACGCCGACGGTTCGTTCGACTTCTGGTACGACGACGGCGGCCTGTTTTGGGGCCACTGCATTTACGTCGCCGGCAATCTGAAGGAAGGTCCGACCGACGCCGATATACCGGGCTGACGGTCGACGCGCCGACTGGTAGGAAAGAAACTTAGTCGGCCGGAGGTTCGGCGCGGAAGTGTGAGTCTTCGGACTTACCCGCGGTCCGTGGGGCGGACGGGGAAGTCCGCACTCCATTTGCGTTTCAGTCCCATCGAAGGGAATTCGGAGAAGTGAACCCGGACTTCGCCTAGAGGCTTCAGGCCGGTGGCGCCTGGTCCGCGTCGACGAGCGCCAGTGCGGCCAGCGTGGGCAGGGCGGTGATTTCGCCGGCGGCGGCTAGGCGGTGGAGGGCGCTGCGGTCGAAGACGCCGGTTTCCACGATCCCTTCGCCGGGGGCGTCGTCGGCAAACCGCTCCGATCGGCAGTTTTCCAACAGAACGACGTAGTGCGGGAAGCCGCCCATCCCGGGGGTCGGTTCGCGCGGCGGTCCCAAGATTCTTCCTTCGTCGGTCGTTCCGTAACCGGTCTCTTCCGTCAGTTCGCGGCGGGCCGCGTCGATCGGCGATTCGCCGGCTTCCACCGCGCCGCCGGGGAATTCCCAGTCGCCCAGCATTTCCGTCGTCGACGGAGCGCCGTCGCTTGGGGCGTTGTCGATTGAGCGGTGATGGGGCCGACGAACCCGCACCATTACGTAGTCGCCGCCGGGCGTTCGCGGAACGACCACCGCCGCCGAAAGATGCCGCCAAACCGTCCAGCCGTAGTTGGGCCACTCGTAGACGCCGAAGTACTTGTAGTCCGTGGGACGAGGCGCTACGGCGCGACGCTTTCGGCCGAACCATCGCGACCGGCCGAACAGGTCGTGCCAGAGCAGTTTCAGGAACCAGTCGAGGTAGCCGGGCAGCCATTTCCAAAGTTGAAAGCGACTTTCGCCCGCCGAGCGGTCGCGCCATTCGGTTGGAATTTCGCCGACCCGCCAGCCGCGCAGGTGCGTTTTGACGGTCAATTCCAGCCCCAGGGCGAAACCGTACGGTGTTTCAATGGAAACCAGTTCCACCACCCGCCGCGAGTAGGCCCGAAAGTTGTTGGTAATGTCGTGAACGCCGATGCCGGTGAACCAATAGGCGATCAGTCCCGACGCTCGCGACAACGTCCGCTTCAGCAACGGGCCGCCGATCTGTCGGCCGCCGGGCATGTAGCGCGAGCCGCCCACCACGTCGTCGCCGGCGCGCAGCCGGTCGACCATCGCGTTGATCCGTTCAGGCGGGTCGCTGAGGTCGGCCATCGTGACGACGACGCCCAGTCGGCCCCGACTCGCCCGCAATCCTGCCTGCATGGCGAACACTACGCCACGGCCCAGGCGGTTCCGCACCAACCGCAGGCGGTCGACCGGCGGCTGCATGGCCGCGATCGCCGGCAGGGTGGTGTCGCCGTCGAAATCGTAGACGACCAGGATTTCAAAGTCGCCGGCCACCGTCGCTTCGATCGCCCGCAGCGACGGCACGATGTTCTCGGCCTCGTTGTATACGGGCAGGACGATCGAGAACTCGGGCAGTTTCATTCCGACGACCGTCCGTAAAACCGAACGCTTCACGTCGTCCGCGACGCGGACGATCGTAGCGTTTACGCTATACTTTTATCGGCTGAAGGACCAACCGGCCGCCGCGACCGACGCTCCACGGCGGCCGCTTTGAC
>JBOFFD010001070.1:0-14343 GCA_051648425.1 Planctomycetia bacterium | reverse complement strand
CCTCCGCGGCGCGGCCACCGCGGCCGACCGACCGCCAGGTCGGCCGGTCCCGAAGACGATCCGTCCGCCGGCCAGTATACTGCCTGGAGCGGCGTCGCGCAAGTCACCCCAGACAGCCTATTTATGCGCGCTGGCCGTGCGGGCAGGCCCACCACTCGGCGAAGACGTCTTCCAACGCCGTATTGTACTTTTCGTCGTCGGACTGCACCTGGTGGATCGGCCCCATTTCGCCGACCACGTCCCACGAATACGTGTTGACGACCCCTTCGACGACGGCGTTGTTTTGAACCTCGTACTCGCACCGGTCGCGGAGGTTCTTCAGATCCGTGAGCAGGTCGAAGTTGAGCGGCTGGCCGTGCGCGCGGCGCCAGTGGTCGGCGTTGAGCTGGTCGGTCCGTCCGGCCTCCCAGCCGCGGGCGGCGGCGGCCGCCGGCGGCGCCCTTCGGATGGGTTTGCCGTGCTGGTCGAGGATCATTCGTCCCCTCGCCGCACGTAGCGGATGCGGGTCGTCTGAATCCCGACACGCGACGTCTGAAGCCGGCGGACGTCGGCGATCAAGGAATCGATCGCCGCCGGCGACCATTGCACCGAGGTCGCCCCCTGCGCGCCGTTCGGCAGGCCGCAAAGGATCGCCTTGGCGGCCATGAACGCGGCCAGCGCGGCGGCGTAGTCGCCGCGGGCCAGGGCCGCGTTGCCGGCGTCGATCTTCGCTTCGAGTGCTTCCGGTGAAACTCCCATGCTCTGGTCTTCGCAGGGAGCCGTCCGGAAAAGTGAAAAATTTTCCGGGGCGTTCTTAGTCGTCGTTGTCGGCCGCCGGATCCGGGACGGTGAACGTCGCGCCGCAGTACGAACACCGCCGGCGTTCCCGCGCCTTCCCCCAGAGCGACTTCGTCGCGGCCTCGGGGGTCGAGTGGTTGCAGCCGCAGCGCGGGCAGTCGTTGGCCGGGTCGGCTACGCGCCGCGTTTTCGGACCCATGACGATTCTCCCATCGAGGATTTCTTCTTCGGGTCGGACAACAGTTGCACCCCGACGGAATCGGCGGCGAGGCACGACAGCACGGTCGCGTCGAGCCAGTGGTTCGCGTCGCGGACGTTCTCCCAGCGACGGGTGCCGTCGGGATCCTCCACCTGCTTTTCCGCCGTCAGGTGCTTGACGTAGGAGAGGTGCGACGCTGGCGGCGCTTTGGGTAGCGTCAGGGCGCCGGACTGGCCGACGGGCGTCGACAGCCGCGCGTGCAGCCAACTTTTCCAGTGGTCGGCGTCGAACTCGGCGAGTTTGATCTTCTCGGCCCGCTGGCGCGCCAGGTGCCACCGCCGGCCGATCTTGGCGACCAAGTCGCCGACCGACTTCGGCGCGGCGTAGCGGGCCTTTTGGCGGGTGCCGAAACCCTTCGACGGCTGGTACGGCGGACCGGCCTCGCGGGCGAAGGCGTAGACCGCCTCGGGCTTCCAACCGCTGTCGACCCAGACGGCGGCGGGCTTGTACGGCGAACCGTCGCCGTCGAACCAACCGCGGTCGCAGAAAGTCCGCAGTTCGTTGAGCGCGGCGACGAGACCGCGCTCGACGCCGAGCGACCGCGAGGGGACTTCGATCACGCCGTAGTCGACGACCTGGCCCGTCGCGCCGTCGGTCCAGGCGGCGACGCACCAATGGGCGAGGTACTGGCCGAGGTCGCAGCCGACGGTGAGTTTCGCGAAGCCGCGGGGGACGACGCCGGGCGGCTCGGTCCCCTGCCGCGCGGCGAGGGCGCGGGCGTCGAGCTGCGTGAGATCTTCGACGCGGGGGACGTGCGGCAAGGCCCAAACGAACTGGCGCATTTCGCGCTCGGCGTTCTCTTCGTTCTCGGCCCGGGCGGCCTTCCATTCGTCGGCCCCGACGTCGGCGGCCCTGACGAACTGGTTGTCGGCGGCGGTCCAGCGGAAGCCGAGCGTCATGGTCCGCGGCGGGTCGCCGGCGACGACGCCGGCGGCGTCGATCGCTTGGCCGTCGTGCAGAAGCTTCGCCCCGCGGTTGGCGGCCTCCCGCTCGGCGTCGGTCCAGAGCTCGCCGCAAACCGGGCACGCCCACGACGCCTTCTCGCGGGCGGCCAGCTCGTCGGCGGCGTCCTTCCAGCCGACCAGGTCGTCGCGTTCCGGAGTGACCCACGAACCGCAGTGCGGGCACGGCCGGACGATGCGCGACTTCGTCCCCTTCTGATACTCCTGCCAAGTGCGGCCCGCCTCGGTCGACACGGTGCATTCGAGGTAGATCCGCTTGCGGTCGGCGAACGACCGGGTGCGGGCTTCGAGCTGCGTGATCTTGTCGGCCTCGCGCGACGTGCCGCCGGCGAGGTCCATACCGTCGGTTTCCGTCACGACGAGCACCCGCGACGTGAACGCGGCGCGGGCCTTGTCGGACCCGCCGCCCGCCATGAATTTCAGAACGGCCCCGTTCTGAAACTGGACGTAGTCGTCGACCGACCCGCCCTTCGACCCCGGCCCCGCCTTGGGAAGCAAGTCCTTGTACCGACACGCACGGATCGCCGGCAACAGGTCGGCAAGCCATTTGTCCCGCGCGATCTGAATCTTGGGAACGCCCCAAATGACCGTCTCGCCGATCTCGAACAGGTGGTACATGGTGACGATGATGAACGCGAGGAGCGACTTCCCGCTTTGAGACGGGCCGAGGGAGACGATGCGGTTCCACCGGCCGCTGTCGACCTCGGCGAACCAGAGCTTGGTGAAGGGCTGGGTCGACGCCGAGAATCTAAGATCCTTGAACGGGCCGTCGGGGATGACGAATTCGCTTTCCGCGAACTCGGCCATCGTCCGCAGTTTTCGGCTTTGGACGCTTTCGGCGAACCACAGGCTGAACGTCCTCGCCGCCGGACTCAGGCGCAGTTTCGGCGGCGGCATCCTCCTCCTCCATCGCGGCGGCGAACTCGGCGGCGCAGTCGCTCCACGCCTGGTCGAGGATCGCGTACGCCGCGGCGCCGAACCGCCGCTGGACGGCGTCGCCCGCCGCTCTGAGTTTCGCCGCGACGACGCCGAAAATCTTCTTCGCGTCCTCGACGCTCAATACGTTTTTGCGGTCGAGAGACAGCCGGATTTCCTCTCGCGCGGCTTTCGCCAGCCGCCAGCGCTCCAACGCCGGCGAATCGGCGTCGTCGGCCGCTTTCGCCTGGATCGCCTCCGTCTTCCACGCAAAGACCTTCGCCGAAGAAAACCGCCGCGCGGCACCGTCGCCGTCGTGCGGGCAGCCGGCCGCGGCCCACTGGCCGACGGCCGCCTTGGAGACGCCGAGGACGCGCGACAGTTCGGCCGCCGTCAGACGCTCGAAATCGAGCGCGGAACCACGCGGACGGCCGCCGGAACCCCGCTTTTTCTCGGGCGGGGGAGTTTCGTTTGGTAAAGCGCGCTTTTGCATAGCGTCCCCGTGAAAACCCCGTGCTGAAGCACCTCGATCCTAAAAGGAGGCGCCGGAAGTACCTTGAAGTTTTTACGGCTTCCACAAGTTCGGCTCGACGGCGAAGTAGTAGTTCCAACCGAACACGGCGCCGGTCGTCGGCGCCGCCTGAATCATGACCTCGTAGAAGCGTTTCTTCGGGTACTCCGCGACGGTCGGCGACGGGAAGGAAGTCGCCGGCAGGTCGGCTCTGAAATTGAAGCCGACCGCGTCTTCCTTCCACACGGCCCCCGTTTGCAGCGTGTTGAACACCACGCTCGAAATCGTGAAGGACTGCGGCGGACCGGACGACTCCGGGGGTTTCTCCTGTTCGCCGTTGCGCAGTTGGAGAATGTTCGGCTCCGGACCCTTAAAGGAAATGTTCTTCGGGAAGCACCGCCAAATTTGAAACTTCAACGTCGACAGGCTCGACTGCGTGATACTGGTGCCGTTCCCACCCACCGCTCGGGCGAGGATGGTGACGCCTGCGTCGCCCAACACGAACGCGGTCTTTGGATCCGGCATCTTAGTCGTCCTCGCAAGTGCAGCCGGCCGAGGCGGCGGCCGCCCCGCCTTGATATTCGGCAGCCAACACGGCCCCGGCCTGGAAGACCGCCATCACGACGAGTGGTACGCCGTCCGGATCGACAGCCGTCCCCGCCTGAAATGCACTTGACACGCAGACGCAGTACGGCCCCGTCACCACGCCGGTGAACAAACTGAACGGCGGCGCCAACAGGTTCAACCGGTCGGCGGGAGCTTGCTCCAGCGTGAATTGCGGCAGCAACTGAATCACGGCGCCCTCGCTGCTTCGACCGTCTGAACCTCGCTGGTCTGCGTGTACGGACACACCAGCCAGATGGTCGTTCCGTCGTTCCTGTAGAGCTTGATCACGCCGTCGTTCGAGTCGATGTCGTGTTTGCCGAAAAACCGCTGAAGCAGGGCGGCGACGCCGCCGAACAGAGTATTCGGAACCACGGCGGTCGCGGTCACGTTGGGCAGGATGGCGGCGGCCATGCCGGCGACGATCCCCGCCACGGTAGGAAGCCCCGTCTGTACTGCCGTCACCCCGGCGGTCGAGAGCTCGTAGCCGGTTTTGGCGGCGGCGACGACCTGCACGCCGGTGAACCCGGTGTCGTCTAGGATGGCGGCGGTTTCGAGTTTGATTGTGTCGAGCCGCGACCCCAGGTTCGCGGTCGGCAGGCCGAGAGCGCTCCGCACGCCGACGGCGTCGAGACCTCCGCCGCCGCCGGTCGGCGCGTTCTCAAGCGCGTGGGCTGTGAACTGGTAAACCCCTGCATCTAAGACGATCGCGCTATCCAACTTTTCCGCAATGAGCTTGATAGCGTCGATATTTGCCTCCCAAACGTTTGCTGACGACGGCACACCGAGGATGAACCGGCGCAAATCGTTCGCGGCCGCAATCGTGCCGTCGATCGCCTGAACGTCCACCCACAAAGGTTCGGTGTAGTCGATCAGCGAGCTGTAGACGTTGGTCGGAAAAACCTGGCAAACGACTTTGACCGGCAAAGCGCCGGCGACATGGATGAAGACGAGCAGCGTGCCGTGCATGTTCGTATCGGTCGCGTCCAACACGCAGTAATAGACGCCGTCCGCCATGTGCACGGCGCCGCCGCTGTTCTTCGCCACGAGCGAGGTCGCGCCGGGCTTCCACAGTTTGATGTTCGCCGCGTTGATCGTCAGCCCGGTCAGCGGCGTCACGCCGTCAGTTGCGTCGAGAAACGGACCCAGCGCGATTTCTTGCGACGCCGTGTTGGTCTTCAAGGAAATCGCCATCACGTGACCCCTTGTTGTTTCAGATGATGAACGATGATCGGCATGATCCCCGACGCCGGCGGCGTGTAAGGTATCGTCAGCGTGTTGTCGAGCGAATCCGGCGGAACCGTAAAGACCGTTGGGAACCAGTTCGCCGACTCGACGATGCTGGGCGGGGCCGGTCCGGACAAGACAGTTTGCGAGAGCGTGTAGTCGCCAGCGCCTTGAAACGTCTCATAGACTCCCGGAGCGGCGACTTCCCACGAGACCATGCTGTCGAACGGCGGATTGCCGTCGATCACTTCGACGAGGATCGTCGTACCGTTGGCGACGAGGAATCCGCCGGCGTCGACCACGGTGACTCGGATCATGGCTCACTCCCTCTTAACCTCCGAGGCGGCGTCTCGCCCCTCCCCTACGCCCCGGCGACCGCCGCCTCGACGCGGCGGCAGGCGACGTCGAAGTAATGCGGCGTCAGTTCGATGCCGACGAATCGACGGCCCGTCGAGACCGCCGCCACACCGGTCGTCCCCGACCCCATGAACGGGTCGAGCACGACACCTGCAGGTTTGCAGCAGGCGACCAGCTCCTTCATCAGGTCGGTCGGTTTGCCGACTTGGTGGTGCTTGTCGCTCTGTTTCACTGGGAACTGGTAGCAGCCGTCGAACGGGCCGCCGGGCCGCTTCTCACACCGGCCCTTCGTTCCCCAGACGACGTACTCGCACTGATGGCGGAAGTAGCCGGTGTGCGGGGAGCGGGCGCTGCGGCCCTTGTCCCAAGGCACCAGGCCGCGCCACGTCCAACCGCCGCATTGCACGGCGTCGGTTACGGTCGGCAACTGGCGCCAGTCAGAAAAGCAGAGCACGTAGCCGGCGTCCGAAACGACGCGAAGGGATTCGGCCAGCCAGAGGGAGCACCACGCCAGCATCGATCGCTGGTCGCGGGCGTCGCCGGCGAAGTCCGGCCGGTGCAGCGCCTGACCGCCCTGCTCGTACTTCAGCCCCGTCGACGCCGCGCGGTCGCCGCGGAAGAGACCGCCGCTGGAGTACGGCGGATCGGTGCACAGGAGGTCCGCCGACTCATCGGCGAGGGTTGCGAGAACCGCCTCGGCTCGGCCCTGGTAGAGGACGGCGGGGTCGATTTCGACGCGCTGCATGAAAACCTCCCGACCTGGGCTTGAGCCGCACGAGAAAAGAGACCACGTTCAGTCGGCTTTGAGAGATTCAGCGCGGCCCGACTGCAGTCGCTGCAATTCGGCCTGTTGTTCGACGATGCGTTCCAGCAGCTTCACCCGCACCTCTTGGTCGTCGGGTCGAACGACGAAGAACGCCCGTTGCGACTGATAGAACGGTTGGTCGTAGTGACCGGCCGCGATCGGCGCGACGTGCGGCTGCACGACGGCCTCGAAGACCGCCGGGTGACAGTGGTCGACGACCGCGACCGCTTGCACCTTCTGAACGAATGCGGGAGCGTGGACGGCGGCGATCTGAACCTGCCGTTGCACCACGACGCGCTGCTTCACGGCCTGCACCCGCTGGACGGTGCGGACTCGTTGGACGACGGCCTGTTGGCCGGCGACGGCGTCGCCGGAAATCGACGTGAGCGCGGCGGCGAAGCAAAGCACGGTCTGAATCAATCGCATCGGTCACTCCTCGTAAAGAAGGTCGAGAACGTCGCCGAAGACGCCTTCAAAGGCGTCGCGCGCGACCCGTTCGCCGGCGACCAACGCCAGCACGGTTCCGGAGGTGGATTTGCGGGCGGCCGCCTTGAATCGTTCGGCGTCGACGCCGACTTCGCGGCACGCGGTTTCAAGGTCGATCCGCCGCTCGGCGTGGGTCACGAAGAGACGCTCGAAAGCGGCGGCGTTGTCGTCGGGCGTCAGATCGTTGCACCGCTTCACGGCGGCGGCGTAACGCTTTTCATCGTCGGCGATCTGAAGGCCGGCGTCGGTCAGGTAGAAGTCCGCGAGGGCGTCCGCGACGCGCTTGTCTTTGCCGACCAAGTCGAGCGTTCCCGACCGGACCAACTTGGCCACGACGTCGTCGAAAGCGTTGAGGCCGGTCGGATGGCAGGTCACGCACGACGCGGCGTTTCTTACCCGCTTGTCCTGGGCCGAGGTCGCTCCGTCCACGGCCAGGTTCGGCGGCACCTCGGCGGCCTGGGCGCCGGCCGCGTTGGCGAGGTAGTAGCCTTGCAGCCCGTTCGGCAGGCTCCAAATGAATTCGCCGGCGTCGTGGTTCAGATCGTCGGCGAGGGCTTCCAGCACGTTCTGTCGGCCGACGCCCGACGCGGTGTCGTAGGTCTGCCACCAATAGCCGGTCAGCGTCGGGAAACGTTCCAACCGGCGGTTGTGCAACGCGACGATCGATTCGAGCACCGCGCCGCCGTTGTTCAGCGAGAGTCGTTTCACCGCGTCTTCGTCGACCGCGACTTCCTTTTTCAGATCGGCCAGTTGCGGGGGCAGTCTCAACCACCGCGAATACTCGGGATCGAGCGACGTCTGCACGATCCACCAATCGGCCCGGACGATGCCGCCGGCCTTCAGATGCGGCGTGTAATAGCGCCGCAGGTAGGGATCCTTCGCGGAGAGGTCGGCATAAACTTCCTGACTGAATCCGTAGTCGCGCAGATCGACCGCGAACAACGTCGGCGAAACGAGCCGCGGCCGGATGATCCGGCGGCGGCGCGACAGGCTGTTGGTCCAGAACCGGAGCACGTCCGCCGCCTCTTTCCGCCGGTCGCCGGCGACGGCGTAGGTCGTGAAGTAGCGGGTGTAAGAACGGGCCTCCGGTTCCAGCCGCGCCGCGTCGGCGTCGGCGGCCCACAGCTCGGCCACCGGGCCGGGGGCGTTGCCGGCCGCGGCGGCGGACGCCACCAGACCGGCGATGAAAGCTGCGCGCAGCGTCACGCCGCGCTCCGATACACTTCGACGCCGTCGACGATCAACACCACTCCCTTCGCCGGCAAAAGTGAAGGGGTCGGCGTTGGAGCGGGGACGGGCGTCGGCGGCGCCTTGGGCGGGCCGTAGCGGAGTTGGGCCTCGGCGACGTCGAGCGGCTGGGGTTTCAATACTCGGCGGTTGAAGATCGGATTCAGAAGCGCGACGCCCTTCGCCGGCGGGATGTGACTAAGACCGATGCCGTGGCCCAGTTCGTGGGCGACGACGCCGACCGCGAAGTCGAAGCTCCACGCCTCGGCGGCGTCGAGCTTCATTTTCAGTTGGCGACGGGGCGGCATGCCGACGGGCAGTTCACACCACGCAAGGGTGTTCGACGGACCGTCTTCGCGGCCGCTGAAGACGAGAAGGTCGGCCTCGGTGCGGACGCCCACCCGCTCGAAGTGAAGGCCGCAGACGGCCGACCAGGAATTGCAGGCCGTCTCAAACACGTCGCGCCATTGCTGCGGGGACAGTCGCTGGGGAAGATCGTCGAGCCAATAGCGCACCAGCCGACGGCCGTCGACGAGCGGCGGCCAAGCGGCCGGCCGCGAAGCGTGTTCGGCGACGTGCTCCACGTCGGGACACCCGCACCGCGGCAAAGCAAGATGTTCGGCCGTTTCAGGGCCGATCGCGCCGTCGGCGACGAGGCCGTGATCCGACTGATACCGCCGAACCGCATCGCTGATCGCGTCGAGCACACTTTGGCCGGCGGCGGGTCGGCCGATCTCATAGCCGAAGGCGATCAGCCGGTGGACGGCGTCGTAGAAGTCGACCATCACTCGCCTCCCCGCATCATGTCGACGCCCACCGCCGGCGGGCCGAACTCCAAAGGGTCGTAAGGAACTCCGTTGAGATTCCGGCCGCACGGCGGTCGGTGTTTCAGATCGGCGAGATCCTTGACGATCCGATCGAGCCGCTGGCTCTGCTTCGCGGTCGCGGCGACGCCCTCTTTCGCCGTCGCGACCGCTTGGCCGACGGCGTCGGACAGTTGCTTCACCGCGTCCATCGCGTGCGTCCGCTCGGCCCGCTGCTCTTTCGCCACGAACCGAAGATGGGCCAAAAAGTAGATGACGATGAGCAGCGCCGCGACTAGGCCGGGGGCCTGGTACGTCAGATCGGACAGATGTTTTTCTTCCACGGCGACGCCCTTTTCTGAATGAATCGGCGGAGCGATTACTCGGCGTCGGATTCGTCGACGGCGGCGGAGATCTTCGTCGGCTCGTCGCCGAAGTCTTTTCGTTCCAACTCCGGAAACGCCTTCCGCGCCGCGTTCACGACGACGGCGGCGAACGCGGCGACGAACGGCGTGTACACCGGGCCGAGGTCGACCGCCGCCAGGTACGCGGCGGCGGCCGCCAGCCCCGCGCCGACGAAGGCGATCAACGCGCCGCGGCCGATCGATTTCACTTTTTCGAGATCCATGCGTCCCCCTCGTGAATCCGGCCGTCTGAATCGACGTTGACGTCTCGTCGGGCGCCAAGGCGGCGCGGCTTGGTATGATCTGGTCATCGCAGCGAAGAGTGAGGAAATCGGAAAAAATTCGTTGCGATAACCAATAGGGAGTCTGAAGGCGTGCGTTGCCCCGGCGGCGACGGAGGATGCGATGGGCAGGATGACCAAAGACCGGCGCGACGTCGGCGGTTCGGATTTGCTTCGCGATCTGCGGAGCTTCACACGGATCAGCGCGGCGGAAAGCCGCGAACTGTTGGAGAAGTCGCGCGGCGTCCGCGGCCGGTACGCGGAGGTGAAAGACGGCGCGGACGTCGATCTCACCCGACTGAAGAACCTCGCGGGGCAACTCGAAGCGCGACGTCTTCTGCAGGAAGGATCGGTCGGTTTGGTGTTCCCGATCGTCGGCGTTCAGATCTCCAAGAACCCATCGTTGGAACCGTTCCGCTGCGACATTTGGCAGGAAGGTTTTCTTGGACTGGCGCGCGGCATCGACCGCTTCGACCTGGAGCGGCCGAACGTACTATCGACATACGCGGTTTGGAAGATCATCGCGGCCGTCACGGCGTTTGGCAACCGAGAACTCAACCGACGGCGGCGCGGCGACGCGGGCCGCGGCGACGGCTCGGCGGACCTTCTCTTCGAGCCGGCCGACTCCCGCGAACTGGAGCCGATCGACCTGCTCACGGTCGACGAAGCCTTCGAGGCGTTCGAGCGCGACCGCAAAACGAAGACGGCGGCCGCCGCCGCCCTGCGCGACGAAGGCCCGGTGATCCTCCCTTTTTGGAAGCAGTTTCGCAAAGCGGCCTGATTATGCGTTAGTTGTCCAGTATTATGCAGTCTTCGGTCGGAATTCGGCCTTGGACAGCATAACTATGCTGGTGCATCCCGACTCTATTCCTCGGTTTGCTCCAACCGCTGGTCCGGGCCGTCGACGAACACCACGGTCCCCGCCGCCAGCCGCGACGCGATCCGGTCGTCGTACAAGTCCGCGACCCCTTCCAGGTCGAGGTTCGAGCAGACCACCAGCCCCGCCCCCTCGCGGCGATTCAGCAGTTCCAGCACGGCGCCGTAGTGATGCGTCGACGGCCGGCCGAGGACGCCCAAATCGTCGAGCACGACGAGCGGCGCGTCGGCGATCGACCGCCACCGCGACCGGACACCTACGTCGTGCCCGGTCGCCGTTTCCAACCGGCCGAACCTCGCGTCGGCGAGTTCCAGCAGGAACGGTTTAAGCTCGTAGTACCGGCCGCCGGCGCGATCGAGCAGGCACAGCGACGCCCGCGTCTTGCCGACGCCGGTCGGCCCGTGGACGTAAAGCGGCCAGGGCGTCCGCCCGCAGGCGGCGTCGCGCAGCGCGGCGCGAAGGTTCACCGGGACGCGGGCGAGGTCGCGGGGAACGTCAGGCGCCCCCACTGGCGGGGGGTTGCCAGATCCCAGACGAATACTTCGACGTGACGTTGGCGTACTTGCCCGGCGGGGCGGGCACTCGACCCTCGATCCGCTTTCGATCCCGTTCATCCGCTCCACTCCCTCGCTGCCATTCGGGTTTGATCGACGTGTAGCCCCACGCGGCCGCGGCGGCGGTCGCCGCCTCCACGGCGACGCGGCCGTAAACCGCGAACCCCTCGAGGATCTCCACCAGCGTCGACCGAGCCATCGGCGACCGCTGCAGCTTCGGATGCTCGCGCCACTTGCGGATCGAGACCCGCAGCGCCGGCGAATCGAGCGTCGACGGCAACGGCATCGTCTCGGCGTCTTCGGGCCGCATCAGGTCGACGACGCCGACCCTGAGCCGCCGACAGGCCCCAGGCGGCGTCGCGGCGTCCCGACGGCGTTCCGTCCGGGAGTCGGCCTCCGACGGCCGGCACGGGGCGGCGGCGCGGCTTTCCGGCCGCTCTTCGGCTCTCGAAGGTGGAATTGAAAAATCGCGCCTTTGATGTTCCCCCCCGTCCGACGGGGGGTATAGGGGGGTCTTGTTCTTGAATTCCTCTCTGGGAGAAGGAGGGGAGGGAAGTGCGTTACGCTGCGTTACAGTAACGCAGCCCTCCGTTTCTGTAACGCAGCCCTGCGTTACGTGCGTTACGACGGTCCGCCGGTGGTTGGCCGACCGGCAGGCCGCGCTGCAGAACTTCGCGTGAAGCTCCCCGGACTGGAACCCCCCGCCGCAGTGCGCGCAGGTCTTGACCTTCCGCCGCTCGATCTCTTTCGTCCGCCGGTTGCGAACGTACTCCGGAACATGCTCGAAGAAGTCGTGGATCTCAAACCCGCCGTCGTCGCGGGCGTCGAGCAACCGGCATTCGACCAGGGCGGCGCAAAGGGCGCCCTTCGCGCCGGGGAACTCGGCGGCGAGCTCGACGTCGACGGCGTCGCGGAAGACGGGGTCGCCGGTGTTGTACGCGGTCGTCCAAAGGTACTCGACGTACCCCAGACAATGGGGAGCCGGCTCGTCCAAGAGGTGGACCAGCCGACGAAATTTGGGGTGTTGAGTGAATCCCGGCCGTGCCATTTTCAAGCGTCTCCGTGCGGTTCGCGGGAGGACGGCTGCGCTGCCACAGCGCTGCCGGCATCACGTTTGCGAATGCAACGGTCGACGAGTTAATAACCTGGGAAAACGAAAATTCGGTTTGCTAAACCGGCATACCTGTAACAACGGGTATCGAGGGTTCAAATCCCTCCCTCTCCGCTGATAAGCATTTCAGGCCGTTTTCCAGAGATACGGCTCGCGTTCCCGCTGGGTCTACAAGTAGTCCCTCCCAAAATTCGTTCGCGGCCGACGAGACTTCCGCCCTCGGTTCGACTTCCTGACTCGACGAGCAAGCGGAACGGCCCGTTTCGACGGCCGTGGTCGCGGTTACGGATACTGCAACTGCATCCACTCGCCCTTGGTGTAGTGTGAATCGGTGAAGAACAGGTCGACGATGTTGCCGCCGGCGTCGACCCGCGCCACCAACCGCCGGACGCCCGCCGGCCGGTCGTCGCCGGCGTGGGCCGCCCCCACCTGCCACTCGTAAAAGTTCTGGCCCGCCGCCAACGACGGCAGTTCGTTGCGATTGTTCTCGAACCGGCGCAGTCCTTGGCCGGAACGCAACTGGTTTTTGAACGTGACGACGGCGATCCGAAGGTCGTTCGGCAGCCGTCTGTTGCTGAGCATCTTTCGGGTGTGCGCCCCGAAATCGATCGTTTTCGCCATGTCGATCCACTCCGTTTCCGTGAATCTCGCTCCCAAGGTGTATCGGAACCCAAGGCAGGGAAGAGGTCAGCGGGCGGCGGGCTTCTTCGCCGACGGCGCCCAGTCGAGCACCTGCTTGTCGGAAAGCAGTTTCGACCGCAGCGTCTTGTAGTCGACCGCTTGCACCGTCGAACCGCCGTCGATCGCCAGCGCGGCGGCGGTGGCGGCCGATTGCCCCAACACCATGAAGACCGGTTCCATGCGGATCGAACCGTAGGCGATGTGCGACGCCGACATCGCCACCGGAACAAACAGGTTTTCGGCGTGTTCCGCCTTCGGAACGATGCCGCGGTAGCTGATCGGGTAAGGTGTGAAGCCGCCGATCTGAACGTCGCCTTCATTGCGGGCGTGGCCGTTTTCGTCGACGTACCGCTGGACGTTGTGCGAATCCATCTGATAGGCCGCCAGGCCGACCGAGTCTTCGGCCTTCTCCTTGCCGCGGACATTCTTCTCCGTCATCACGTAGGCGCCGATCATGCGGCGTGCCTCGCGGACGTACAACTGCGTCGGCCAGTGGTCGTTGTCGAGGAATTCGTCCTTGGCCGGCCCGAGGTTCTGAAAGTGTTTGCTGATCTTTTCCGGCACGCGGTGATTGTTCGCCAGCGTGTACATCAGACCTTGAATGTAAGAAACATGGTCGGCGACGATTTCCGCGCGGCGGGCGTCGTCGGCGTCGGGGTAGTCGTAGTTGGCGCCGATGTGGTCGGTGCTGATCGCGAAGTTGTTGTTGGTGTCGGTCTTGCGGTTCGGCATCCAGATCGGGTTCCACGGGAACCGCGGGTCGCCCGATTCACAGTTGCGCAGCAGCAGCTCGTACCGCTTGGCGTCGTAGTCTTTCGGTTTGGGCCAGGGCAAGCGGTTGGCGGGGACGTTGGTGGTGCAGAGGCGGAAGTTGTACGCCTGCACGCGGTGGTCGCCGTCGCCGTCGACGCCCGGCTTGCCGTCGTGAACGCCCGGCAGCAGGCCGCTTTGCGGGTTCGCCGGCTCCACGTACGGGTCGACCGCCTTGATGAACTGGTGCTTCACCGCGTTGGCGACCTGCACGCCGTTGGCAGTTTCGCCGTACGTCTTATTCGATTCCCGGCCGACGTGGTACGGCACGCCGGCGGCGGCCATGAGATCGCCTTCATACGTGGCGTCGATGAAGATCTTACCCCGGAATTCCCGGCCGTCGGTGGTCTTGACCGCGACGATCCTGGCCCCTTCCTTCACGACGCCCCCCTGTCCGCGATCGAGTTTGGTCGATTTCAGAACGGGCACTTTCGCCTCGGCCAACATTTCGTCGTAGACTTTCGTCGCCACGTGCGGCTCGAAGGTCCACATCGCGCCTTCGTCGAGCCGGTTGCCGACGTGGTTTTTGAAATACGACGCGCGCTTTTCCAGCGTCCAGGCGTCCTCGACGGCGTAGTGCTTCCAGACGCGCTGGTAGAACTCGCGCGACAGGCCGCCGATCGCGCCTTTGTTGCCGATGTCGGTGGCGCCCAGTCCGCCGGTGGTCATGCCGCCGAGCCATCGGCTTGGTTC
>JBOFFD010001069.1:0-3268 GCA_051648425.1 Planctomycetia bacterium | reverse complement strand
CGGGCGTAGGCGTCGGCGTACGACGTCTCTTTGTTCACCACCGCCGGCACCAGCAGGACGGTCGTGCCGCCGAACGCCTTCGCGTCGCGCAGCGACTCTTCCAGCGCGGCGACGCCCTTGGCGCGGACGGCCGGGTCGCTGCTGGACAGTGGTTGGCTCCAGTGGTCGTAGTCGACGACGCCGTGAACGACCACGCCGGTGGCGGCGACGGCCGCCTTCACTTCGTCGTGGTTGGCGCGGCGGTCGACGTCGATCCCTTCAAAGCCGGCGTCCTTCGCCATCTGGAACTTCTCCAGAATAGTCCCCTCGCCGCCGATCATGCCGAACTTCAGGGCCTTCCGCAGCCGCTTGCCTTCCGATTCCGCCGCCGGCGCGACGGAGCGCGCCAAGGGAGCCGCGACCGCCGCGGCCGCCGTCGAACGTAGGAACTCGCGCCGATTGGAATCTTCAAAAGGCATCGCGTCGTCTCCACGGAAATGTCGTGTCCGGTTCAGCGTTGAGCGAGCGAATGTTTTAGCGATTGTTTCGATGGGAATCGACGTGGTCGCGCCGTCGAGGAAACAGCGGCGGATGAAGATGGGAAAAAGCGGCCGATGGGATTCGAACCCACGACGACCGCCTTGGGAAGGCGGCATTCTACCGCTGAATTACGGCCGCAATTCAGAGCCACTCTATGGTACGCCCTGGGCGGCGGTTCTGCAAGGGGAAGCCGTCGCAGGGGCCGACGGATAGAATCAACGAGAAGAGATTTTCCGCTGTTGGATGCCGTCGTTTCAGAAAGAGAGGCCGTCATGCCGGCCGCGCAATCGATCCCGTCGCCGTTGACTTCCCAGGAAGTGCTCGACCGGTATTTCTTGGAAGTGCGCTCGAAACTGCTCGACGTGGCGGCCGTCCTCGACCGCATCGACCGCGCCCGGCCGGCCGATTCCACCGCCGCCGACCCGCGTCTGCACACCGTGCGCGCCGCCTTGGCGATGCTGGCCGACCCCGGTTCTACGACGCGGGCCGAGGCGGTGCAGACGATGTTCAGCCGGCCGTACGACGCCGATTGGATGGACGATTTCCCCGGCCCGGCCGCTCCGACGCCCACCACCGACCGAACCCGTTAGAACGTCGTCGTCAGCCGCCGCTTTCCGCTGTCGCGCGTCCGTCGTTCCAGGTAAGTCGACCGTAGAAGAAGGACGCGCCGCTGCGGAAAGCGGCGGCTACTGAGGAACAGATTGGTTTTTGCGCTGTTGGCTGGAAGCGTGCAATCATGTTGCTACAACGCGACGGCAAAGGGGGCCGTCGCCGTGAAATTCGCCATCTGCAACGAGTTGTACGAAGGGTGGGCGTTCGCCGACGTCTGCCGATCGGTCGCCGCGACCGGTTACACGGGGCTGGAAATCGCGCCGTTCACCCTGGCCCCGCTGGCGACCGACGTCTCCGCCGAAACCCGCCGCGTTCTGCGGAAGACCGCCGAAGACGCCGGCCTTCGCATCATCGGCCTGCATTGGCTGCTCGCCAAGACGACCGGCTTCCATCTGAACACGCCCGACGACGCCGTGCGGGCGAAGACGGCCGCCTACTTCGGCGACCTCGCCCGCCTCTGCGCCGACCTCGGCGGCGACCTGATGGTGCTCGGCTCGCCGCCCGCCCGCAAAATCCTGCCGGGCGTCACCCCGGCGGCGGCGATGAACTACGCCGCCGACACCCTCCGTCGGGCCGCCCCGGCCTTCAAGGAAACCGGCGTCAAGCTCTGCATCGAACCGCTGGCGCCGACTGAAACCGACTTCCTTCAGACGGCCGCCGAGGGCGCCGCCCTCATGCGCCTCGTCGACCACCCGAGCGTCGTCTTACACCTCGACGTCAAGGCGATGTCGTCGGAAGCGTCGAGCATTTCGGAAATCATTAAGACGCACGCCGCGCACACCGGTCATTTCCATGCGAACGATCCGAACCTGCGCGGGCCGGGGATGGGCGCCGTCGAGTTCAGACCGATCTTTCAAGCGCTGAAGGAAGTGAGCTACGACGGCTGGGTGTCGGTGGAGGTGTTCGACTTCAAACCGGACCCGGAGACGATCGCCGGCGAAAGCCTGCGGTACATGAAAGACTGCTTGGCGGCGGTATGAGCGACCCATCTTACTCCGCGCCGTTCGCCGAGCGGCTTTGCGAGGCGGTGCGACTCCGCCGGACCCCGGCGATGGTGGGCGTCGATCCGTTTTGGGAACAGCTTCCCGACGAAGTGCGGACGGCCGCCGTCGCGGAGTTCGGCGAGACGCCCGAGGCGATGGCCGCCGCCTTTGAGACGTTCGGCGCCGCGATCATCGACGTGGCCGCCGGCGTGGCGCCGATCGTTAAGTTTCAGATGGCGTGCTATGAAAAGTGCGGCCCCGCCGGCATGACGACGCTGGCCGTACTGTCCCGCCGCGCCCAAGCCGCCGGCCTGCTGGTCTGCTTCGACGGCAAACGCAACGACATCGGCCACTCGGCGGAACAATACGCCGCCGGTTACCTAGGAACGGTGACCGTTGGCGCGACGACGACCCGCGTCTGGGGCGCCGATTCGCTGACCGTCAACCCGTACCTGGGGTCTGAAGGAATCGAGCCGTTCGTAAAGACGGCCGTCGACCATCACGCCGGCTTGTATGTGCTGGTGCGGACGAGCAACCCCAGCGCCGGCAAGCTGCAAGACCTGGCGGCGGGCGACCGGCTGATTTATGAGACGATCGCCGACTGGGTGGAAGAGTGGTCGGTGGCGGCCGCCGGCGGTTTCCGTTACGGACCGGTCGGCGCCGTGGCGGGCGCGACCGTTCCCCGGCAGTTGACGGAACTGCGCCGCCGCATGCCGCACGTGCCGCTCTTGGTGCCCGGTTACGGCGCCCAGGGGGCGGGCGCCGCCGAGACCGCCGGCGCGTTCGACGCCGACGGCCACGGGGCGGTCGTCAACAGTTCCCGCGGCATCTTGTACGCCTACAAGCAGAAGGAGTACGCCGACCTGCATTGGAAGGACGCCGCCAAGGCGGCGCTTGCGGCCATGACGGCCGACCTCGCCGCGCACACCCCCGCCGGCAACCTGCGGTAAGTTTCCCCACGAACGCACCCAAAATGTGGGCGGGCACTTTCGTCGAGGAAACGCCATGTCTTTAGTCTATTACGCCGGCACGGATGTAAGTCGGTAAGTTTTCGATCGCGACCGGTTTCCTATAATACTTCGCGGCGAGCGGGGTTCAACACCGGGAGGTGCATCGTGCAAGACGAGTATCAAGATCCGCGCGGCTATTCCGAC
>JBOFFD010001068.1:0-3180 GCA_051648425.1 Planctomycetia bacterium | reverse complement strand
TACGACGGTCTGAAACGGATCATGACGGGCTGGAGCAAAGACGGTTTCGGCGAAAATTTCGCCGCCGAGTTCGCCGTCTTACCTAAGATTTCGATCGACTATTTGGTGCTGGAGAAGTCGCCGAACGTGTACATGGTGGAGGCGCCGTTCGCGTGGGACGACGTGGGCGGTTGGCTGTCGCTGGAGCGCGGCCGGCCGGCCGACGCCGCCGGCAACGTCGCCCTCGGCGACCATGTTGCGGTCGACACCAATCGCTGCGTGGTCGCCGTCGAGGACGGGCACGTCGTCGCCACTCTGGGCGTTGAAGACCTCATCATCGTTCACACCAACGACGTGACGCTGGTGGCGCACCGCAAAGACGAACAACGAGTGAAACAGCTTTACGAGAAACTGAAAGCCGCCGGCCGCCACGAACTACTGTAAGACGCGGCGCGTCTGAACGACTGAACACGCCGGCGGCGGCGGAACGGAGACGGATTGTTGGCGCAGGCGGTGGACGACGGCGGGGCGGCGTCCGCGCGGCGGGTGTTGTGGCTGGCGCTGCCGGTGCTGGTGGAAAGCCTGCTCGCCATGAGCGTGCAATGGTCGGACGCGATCATCACGGGGAAGTTGTTCGTCGAACCGCAGTTTCTGGCCGCCGTCACGGTCGCCGGCTACTTCGTCTGGCTGATGGAAAGCGGCGTCGCGGTGGTGTCGTTGGGCGCCCAGGCGGTGGTGGCGCGGCTGGTGGGCGCCGCCGATCCGACCGAAGCCGGCGCGGTGGTGCAGCAGGCGTTGCTGTTGGCGGTGCTGGTGGGATCGGCCCTCGCCGTCGGCGTGCTGTTGGGCGCCGACGCGGCGATCGGCCTCATGTCGTTGGAAGGCGCGTCGCACCAGTTGGCGGTCGACTATTTGCGGATCGTCGCGCTGAGCGGACCGCTGATGGCGCTGCTGCTGGTCGGCTGCACCTGTTTGAGAGCGGCGGGCGACACGCTGGCCGGCATGTGGATCATGCTGACGGTCGACGTCGTCAACATCGCGTTTTCGTGGGGGCTGGCGGTCGGGTTCGGTCCGTTGCCGCAGCTGGGGTTCGCCGGGGTGGCGGTGGGAACGGCGACCGCCTTCGGCTTCGGCGGCCTCTTGGCGACGACCTGGCTGCTGGTGGGGAAACGGCGGTTCGTCCTGCCGCGAACGCTGCCCGTCCCCCGGCCCGATCGCCTCGTGCGGTTGCTGCGCGTGGGCGTTCCCGGCGCCGCCGGTTCCCTGCAAGTGGTGCTGTGCCACCTGTGGTATCTCGCCATCATCGGCCGATTGGGCGACGAAGCGGTGGCGGCGCACGGCATCGCGGTGAAGTGCGAATCGGTGAGTTTTTTGGCGGGCGACGCCTTCGCCGTGGCGGCGGCGACGCTGGTCGGACAGTCGTTGGGAGCGGGTCGTCCCGACCTGGCCCGCGCGTACGGTTGGAAGGCGTTCCAACTGGGGGCGGCCGTCATGGGCGTCTGGAGCGTGCTCTTTTTCTTCGTGCCGCGGGTTTTCCTCGGGCTGTTCACCGACCCCAGCCAAACCAACCTGCTCGACTTGGCCGCCCCGCTCTTACAGGTGGTGGCGCTGGCCGCCCCGGCGCTGGCCGCGCTCTCGATCCTGACCGGGGCGCTGCGCGGCGCGGGCGACGTCCGCTGGCCGCTCGTCTATAACACGTTCGGCCTATTGTTTCTGCGGATTCCGCTCGCCTACCTGTTCACCGGACCTCTCGTGCCGCTGGGCGTCTTCGGCGCCTGGATCGCCATGGTGGTCGACTTGTACGTCCGCGGCGCGGCGGCCTTTCTCCGTTTCCGCCACGGCGGCTGGCGCCACACGATCGTCTAACGCAAAAATACCAGAACCTAACTTTATTTCAGCCAGATTGGAATTGACATTCCCACTTGAGATAACGATATTAGATGTACGCTGTTCCCACATCCCATTTCCATTCCCCGGCCTCTCGGCCGTTTTTCGTCGAGGTCATCCATGCTTCGTCGACGCGTCGCGTTCACGCTCATCGAGCTTTTGGTGGTGATCGCCATCATCGGCGTCCTCATCGCCTTGCTGCTACCCGCCATCCAACAGGCGCAGGAAGCGGCCCGCCGCAGCCAGTGTCAAAACAACATGAAACAGATCGGGCTGGCGCTCAGCAACTACCTCCAATCAAGCCAGGTCTACCCCTGGGGCCGCATGGGTTGCGACGGCGTGACCTCCGGCATCTGCGCCGGCAACCCCAACTACACGCGCAATGGAATGAGCGGCGTGATCATGCTCTTCCCCTACCTGGAAGAAAACATGGCGTACGACGCTTTCAATTTCGATCACAGCGCCTTCCGATCCGACGGCGGACAATGGATGCCGCAAAACAGCACGACGTTCGGAACCGTCGTCCAATCGCTCGTCTGCCCATCGGACGACTCCGAAAGGCACTTTACCAGCAGCGGTTTTCGCTTCGCCACCGCAAGCTATTCAATGTGTTCCGGTACGGTCGGCCCGAGCAGCGGCATCAACGACATTGTGAAGTACGGCAACAACGGCATGTTTTTCTACCGCTCCAACATCGCCGTCAGGAACATCGGCGACGGCCTGGGCGCCACGTTGTTCTTCGGCGAAGTGCGGTCGGCGCATTTGCCGGCCTCTCAGAATCTTTGGCTGGAATCGGGTCGTCACTTTTCAAATCACCGCACCACAGACAACCCGCCGAACACGCCGCCGGGTATGGGCGTCACCTTTACCAGCGGCACGCCCCCAGTTACGTGGAACGGGGCGTTCGGCAGTCGGCACGCCGGCGGAATCAACGCGGTGTTCGGCGACGGCCACGTCCAGTTCATCAGCGACAACGTTTCGCTGGCCGTCTATCGCGCCGCCTCCACGCGGGACGGCGGCGAACCCATGGGGAATTTTTGACCCATGCGGAAACTCACTGCGTCCATCGCAGCAATCGTCGTCCTGCTGCCGGCCTTGGGTTGCGGCCGCGCCGGCCTCGTGCCGGTTTCCGGCCGAGTCACCATCGACGGCGCGCCGCTCTCGTTCGGCAACATCCGCTTCGTCCCGGCCGGAGGCCGGGCCGCCTACGGACCGATCGCCCCCGACGGCAGTTTCAGTTTGTCGACATTCACACTGGGAGACGGTTGTTTCACCGGATCGCATCAGATCGAAGTCTTGGGGTCGCGGTCGGTC
>JBOFFD010001067.1:0-2731 GCA_051648425.1 Planctomycetia bacterium | reverse complement strand
TCGGAATAGCCGCGCGGATCTTGATACTCGTCTTGCACGATGCACCTCCCGGTGTTGAACCCCGCTCGCCGCGAAGTATTATAGGAAACCGGTCGCGATCGAAAACTTACCGACTTACATCCGTGCCGGCGTAATACAGGATCAAGTCTTTCGTCGACCCACACATCCGCAGGCTTCTCAACAACACTTTTCAAGTGAAGAGTTTACAGGAATACGGCGAGTACCTCAGCTATCCGGCGAACATCGAGACACTCGAAAAGATGCGAGTCTGGTCAACAAGGGCTTTGCGCGACGCGAGAGCAGATGAAGAAGGAAGCAAAAAGGCAGAAAACGCTTCGCCTTAGCTTTCCTTCAGTGTACGAAGTAAAAAGTTTGGATTTCGCTCGTCTCCACTTCTGAGCAGGCAGTTGCAATTCGATGGCTCAACTTACGGCTCACTTTGCCAATTCAAATCGGCGTCTTTAGACGGGTGTGATTCCCGACGGGTCGATGCGGCGGGCGGCGAGGCTGGGGTGGGAGCTGAGCAACGTGGCGTTTTCGTTTCGCGGGTAGGCGCCGGCGGCGCGGCCGCTCGGGTCGTTGATGGCGCGCGGGTCGTCTTCAGGCATGTCTAAGATGGCGAGCAGGCCGGCGCGGTCGCAGAGGGACAGGGCGTCGGTCGGGGGGCGGTGGCCGATGAAGCGGACGGCTTGGTATGGGGCCAGCGACCATTCCTCGAACGGCTTGCGACGGTCTTCGCCCAAGAGCGGGCGGTAGGAGCTGTCGGGGCCGATTTCGACGGTCTCGACGGCGAACTCCACGCCGTTGCACTGCCAGCGCGTCGGTAGTCCGGCGGCGTCGGGGGCGCCGGTCGGTTCCAGGCGGCGGAAGCCGATCGACCGCTTTTCTTCGTGGAACACCGTGCCGTCGGAACCGAGCCACCGCAGGCCGACGGCGTGGCGGTTCTGCGGTCCCAGGCCGCGGGCGTGCCACGGCTCGACCGCCAAACCGTCCAGCGAAACGTCGAACGGCGTCGGGACGGCGTCGACCGGCCACGGCCGGCGGTCGACGACTTCGCCGTCGAGCGAAACCTCGAGTGCGAGATCGGTCGGCGGCGGAATCGGGCGTTCGGGGCGGTGGTCGGGGCCGGAAAAGCCCGACAGCCGCAGCACGCCGGCCGAGCCGGTCCAATCGCCTTCGACGCAGAGCGGCCGCAGGCGGAAGCGGCGCGACACCGCTGACAGTGCGACGTCATCAACGACGCCGACGCCGGGCGAACCGGTGGGCAGACCGGTTCCGTCCAGCACGATTTCCAGGTCGTCGCGCGGCCGCAGCAGCTTGGCGACGTACGCGCGGAAGGTCGACCAGGGGTCGTCGCAGCCGCCGACCGACACCCCGTTGACAGTGACCGACGCGGCGCCGACGAGGCCGTCGATGGTCAGTTCGACCTCTTCGTCGTCCTCCATCACCGCCTTCCAATGGAAGACCCGCTGCAAGCGGATCGGCCCGGCGACCACGCCGTAGCCTTGCGTCGCCAACAGGCCGGGCAGCGTGACGACGCCGACGGGGCCGAGACCGACGGGGACGGCCCGCCAGGGGCCGTGAAGACGCATGCGGTGGGGGTAGGTTTCACTCATAGGATCATTCCATCGAACCGCATCAGAGGCGGAAAAAGAAAACGCCCCGCGGACCGGTAAGGGCCGCAGGGCGTCGAACGGTCGGCGTTAGGCCGACCGATGGTTTGGAAACCGCCGTTACTTGATGAACAGGATTTCGCGGTAGACCGGCAGCGGCCAGAGGTCGTCGGCGACGAGGCCTTCCAAGGTGTCGCAGGTTTCGCGGACGGAGCCCATCGCGGGCAGCACCGTGTCGCGGAAATACTTGGCCTTGGCCATGACGTCGCCGGTTTCGCCGCCGAGCACGCCTTGCAGCTTGTCGAGGCGTTCCTCGAGGATCGCGACGAGGCCGGTGAGCTTGTCGAGGGTGCGGATGTCGGGCGACTTGCCGATCGCCTTGAGGGCGGCGGCAGTTTCGGCCAGTTCCCGCTGGTAGCGGTAGACGGCCGGCAGGATCATGACGCGGACCATGTTGTGCAGGGTCAGCGATTCGGTGTTGATGTCCTTGCAGTACCGTTCGACGTAGATCTCGAAACGGCTGTGGACTTCGCGCTCACTAAGGACGCCGTACTTGGCGAAGACTTCGACGTTGGCGTGGTCGAGCAGGGTCGGCATGGCGTCGACGGTGTTGCGAAGGTTGGGCAGGCCGCGGCGGGCTGCTTCCTGGTGCCATTCTTCGCTGTAGCCGTCGCCGTTGAAGACGACCTTGTCGCACTCGGCGGTGATCTTCTGGAGGACGGTTTGAACGGCGGCGTTGAACTTCGAGGCGTCGCCGCCGGTGGCGGCTTCCAACTCGGTGGCGATGTAGTCGAGGGACTCGGCGACGATGGTGTTGAGGACGACCAGCGGGCCGGCGATCGACTGGCTGGAGCCGACGGCGCGGAACTCGAACTTGTTGCCGGTGAAGGCGAAGGGGCTGGTGCGGTTGCGGTCGCCGGCGTGCTTGGGGAGCGGGGGCAGGGTGTCGACGCCGACGTGCAGGGTGCCGGGGCGTTTCGAGGTCTTGGCGCCGCCGGCCTTGATCTGCTCGAAGACGTCGGCGAGCTGTTCGCCGAGGAAGATCGAAATGATGGCCGGCGGGGCTTCGTTGGCCCCGAGGCGGTGGTCGTTGTTGCTGCTGGCGATCGACACCCGCA